>NZ_JUEE01000094.1:0-53547 GCF_000802135.1 Desulfosporosinus sp. BICA1-9 | reverse complement strand
CTATCAAGTCTGAGCCAGTATCCGCTGCTGAATGTTGTGCTCGGCAAAAACTGGGGGCTTATTAATGAATAAGCAGCGGGAAAATCTGCCTGAAAGACCAGCTATGAAAAGTCAAAGTAAATCTTTAGGAGGTGATTAAAATGGCGATTATTACAAGCAAGGTGTTAAAGCTAACTTTTCTTACCACCGGCGGCAAATCCTTCGTTATTTCCGTCCCACAGCCGAGGGAGAACCTGACGCTGTCTGAGGCCCAGACTGTGATGGAAACGGTTATAGCCAAGAATATTATTAACAGTCCCAGCGGCGAACTGGCTGCGATACGAGATATCAGGGTGATCGATATGACCACCAACGATCTCTACGATCCGCCAACCTGATGTACAGGCAAGAATACACTGCATCCAGGTACTAAGAGATTGTGCAGATATCTGTTCTATGGCTTCCCAATACATGTCAAGAAACAAGAAACAGTGAATTTAGTCAGCAATTCTGTAACCTGTGTGCCACAATTTGCGATGCTTGTGCTGCTGAGTGTGCCAAATTCCAGGATACACACTGTCAGAATTGTGCTGATATATGCCGTCATGTGCAGATGAATGCCGCAAGATGTCAACTACAAAAATGTAGGCGATTTATCATGAAATCAATTAAATTAGGGCTTCAAAAAGCCACCGCGCAGCGGTTTAGTACAACAAACTGGCAAACGCCAGTTTAAGGCTGCTAATTTGACAGTATAAAATTATAGCGGGTATCAAAGACAGTTAAAATAAACTCATGTTAGAAAATGTTCCGAAACACATCAAAATAAAAACAAGGGTTTCAACCTAATGGCTGAAACCCTTGTTATATCTTGTTTATTTGGTGCGGTCAAGAGGACTTGAACCTCCATGCCCTTGCGAGCACTAGAACCTGAATCTAGCGCGTCTGCCAGTTCCGCCATGACCGCGTAACATAGGTTATTATATGAGAAGATAGATAGTTTGTCAATCGTTAATTAATTCCTTTTCATGGATGATGCTCGGTAGGCCGTGAAACCTCACTAAGCTTTTTGTGTTCTCTGAGGGATTTTTCTATGATACAATAATTAATTATACGAGATAGCGAAGAGACTCCTACCTTCAAAACTGCTGCTAGGGGTCTTTTGTATGGGTCAGGGAGAAAGAGGGAAACTAATGACTACGAAAAAGGCTTTTCTGGAGTAAGGGACGTTGTAATTTATAGTAACGAAAAGCGAATTCCTCACTTAATATTTATGTTGGAGGTGCCCTGTGCAAAAACGATTAATTATTGGGGTTACAGGAGCAAGTGGTTCGATCTATGCGACCACACTCATGAATGTTCTGGCGTCGATGGATTGGCAGGTTGAATTGATCATGACCTTAACGGGGGAAAAGGTACTGGCCTATGAAACCGGAATTGAACGGTCTGCCTTCCCGGAGAATGTTCGTATCCATGAGAATGATAATCTATTTTCAGCGCTGGCCAGCGGCTCTTATCGTACGGCTGGGATGGTCGTGATTCCCTGTTCAATGAACACTTTGGGCTTAATGGCCACGGGGACGGGGGACCATCTTTTGGCACGAGCGGCTCAAGTGACGTTGAAGGAGCGCTGCCCTCTTGTCGTGGTTCCGCGCGAAATGCCTTATAATATTATTCACTTAGAGAATATGCTACGGCTGGCGCGGGCTGGTGCAACGATAATGCCGGCTTCGCCAGGGTTTTACCACCAACCGAAAGAGATACAAGATTTAGTGAATCATGTCGTTGGGAAAACCTTAGATCAGTTCGGGATAGAAAATACACTCTTTAGGCGCTGGAACGGAGTATAAAACAGTAAGGAGGACTAGAGCGATGAGGATTGAAGTTTTTTTGGGGGCCTACTTGATTTGGAATATTTACGTTTTTATTGCAATGGGCAGAGATAAACGCCTGGCTAAGTTAGGACAGTGGAGGATACAAGAGTTAAATCTTCTCCTCATGGGATTTGTACTGGGAGGAATCGGACTTTTTGCTGGGATGAAGTTCTTTCGTCATAAGACCCAGCACAAGAAATTCGTTATAGGTGCTCCTATTATGATCTTTGTGAATTTTTTAATGTTAGGGTACGTTTATCTGCAAACATTAGCAAAATGAAACTAGGTTAAAGGATAAAGTGAATTCTTAACGAATTAAAAAATAGGCCAATCAAAAGGAATATTGTCATATTATAAGATTTTAATGAGAATAATAGTTATGGGGGTAACTTGATGGTTGAACTTATGGCCGTTAGAGATTATGCTCAACAAATTGCTGAAGCGATTGCCACTGTTGTGAAAATCGATATTGAGATAGCGGATCATAATTTGGTGCGTATTGCTGGAACCGGAAGGTATCACAAAGGGGTAGGTCTATCCATGGATCGGCAGGGATACGTGTATCAGGAAGTACTGCGGACAGGACATCAGTTTGTGATCGAAACGCCGGGAACCCATCCGCTTTGCGCCCCATGTAAAGCTCGAGGAAATTGCTCCGAAAAATATGAAGTGGTATCCCCGATCAATGTGGATGGTAAAGCTGTGGGTGTGATCGGACTGATCTGCTTTAGTGATGCCCAAGCGAAACTCATCCAAGAAAATCAGCAATCCTATCTCATCTTTTTAACGAAAATGGCTGAAACTATTGCTTTAAAGTTAAAGGAACAGGAGTTTTTAGCTGGTCTGGTATCGTCCAATCATTATCTCAACTCCATTATTGACTGCTTGGAAGAGGGACTGCTGACGGTGGATCTTGATGGAAATGTCCTTCACTATAACCAAGCAGCTAAACGCTTGTTTAGTGCTAATCTGCTTACCCCACGGAGTCAATTAAAATCCTTATTCACACCACAAATTGTTGCGGACATTCTAAAAGCCGGGAAAAACATGGACGAAGTCGTGGAACGTGAAGTTCATGTCGAAACCAAGAAGAACCGAGTGCAGATGGTTTTGCGTGCTCTACCCATTGCTAGTGAAGACAGGGTGCAGAGTATCGCTATCACCTTGCGACCGCTTGATGAAATCGGTCGAATCGTTAACCGACTCTCACTTCAAGATGCAGGCTATACCATCGAGGATATTTTGGGAAATAGTCAGAGTATAAGCCAAATCCGAGAGCGGGCAAAGGTCGTAGCTAACACGAAATCAACGGTCTTGATTCGGGGGGAGAGTGGAACAGGTAAAGAAATGTTAGCTCGCTCCATTCATAATCTCAGTCCCAGACAACAAGGGATGTTTATGGCGATTAATTGTACGGCGATTCCGGAAATGTTGCTGGAAAGTGAGCTCTTCGGATACGAAGATGGGGCCTTTACAGGTGCTCGCAAAGGGGGCAAGATCGGCAAGTTTGAATTGGCAAACAAAGGAACCCTATTCCTCGATGAAATTGGAGATATGCCCTTATTTTTACAGGCCAAAATTCTTAGGGTGCTCCAAGAACGTCAAATTGAACGAATTGGGGGCATAACTCCTATCCCTGTAGATGTCCGAGTCATCGCTGCAACCCATCGTAACCTTGAGCAAATGATGGCGAAAGGTGAGTTTCGTGAAGATTTATATTACAGGATTAATGTGATTCCCATTGAGATTATCTCTCTGCGAGATAGAAAAGAAGACTTGGATATTTTGAGTCAGCATTTTATCAAGAGTTACAATCCACAGCTGAATAAAAACGTTCAGTTTTTAACGGATGGATTTCGGCAGAGATTACAAGACTATTCTTGGCCAGGCAATGTCCGAGAACTTCAGAACGTGATTGAATATGCTATGAATTTAGCCGAAGGTTCGACTTTGACTGAGGAACATTTATCTCCGAGATTGAAAACAGCTCCTCAAAATCATACTGAACTCAATGGGTTTAATCTGGAAAATGTTGAACGGGAAACAATTCTCCGCTGTTACCAAGCCGCGGAAGCTGGTGTTCGAGGAAAAGAGAAAGTGGCCAAGGCCTTAGGAATTGGAGTAGCAACCTTATATCGCAAATTAGCACGTTATAACATTGATTAATTGAAATACAAGTTGCTTAGATCTTGACTGGGCTTTTCTTTACTCTTTTCTTATCAAATTGATAAAAGGCAGTTCAATATGATAAGAAAATATCAAAATGATATTTAGTCATAGACTCAAATGATATAAATGAATTATAAGTGAAATCGAGGACAGACGTTATCATTATGATAAGGCCTGTCCTCCGAGTATTACAACAAATCACAGATTCAGCCTCTTTTCGACATCTGAGCTCATTGGCATGAATATTGCATTGTTATAATTTTGGATTGCTGGTATTTCATTCTCTGAAGATGGAATTCTAATCGACAGAGAGGTCTTAATAAGTTTTAAGGACGGGAGGAAATGAAATGGCTTATACGGTGGTAGGGAAAAGCGTCAGAAGAGTCGATGCTGTCGCCAAAGTAACAGGGAAGGCCAAGTATACGGATGATTTTTCTGAACGGGATATGTTGATTGGGAAAATTCTACATAGTCCTTATGCTCATGCCCTTGTTAAATCAATCGATGTCAGTAAAGCCAAAGCTTTACCTGGAGTCGAGGCTGTTTTAACGTACCATGATTTGCCGAATATTCGATTCGCTACGGCTATGCCGGGAGTTATAGAGGCTATCGCAACGGATGAAGTGGATGTTGCGCAGCTTAAATATGGAACCGCGGGGCATCCTTTTTCCCTCGATGAAAGCCATCGGGATAAAGAGGATCGCCATATTTTGACGCAGAAGGCTCGATTTGTGGGAGATAATATTGCAGCTGTGGTTGCCACGGATGCTCTTATCGCCTCCAAGGCTTTGAAGCTGATTGAGGTTGAATATGAAGTGTTGGAAGCGTTAACCAGCACAGATGCTGCCCTTAAAGATGGTGCCCCTTTGATTCATGATGACTGTGAACGAAACATACTGGCTTTAGGTGGTTATGCAATAGGGGATATGGAAGCAGCTTTTGCTGAATCCGATCATGTCATAGAAGGTGAGTACCACACAAGTATAGTTCAGCATTGTCATATGGAAAATCAAGTATCCCATGCCTATGTCGATGCAGATCGACGAATCGTGATCATGACCTCAACTCAGATCCCCCACATTGTGCGCAGGATCGTTGCTCAATCCTTAGGTGTTTCTTGGGGTCGGGTACGAGTGATCAAGCCTTACGTTGGGGGTGGGTTCGGTAATAAGCAGGATGTGACTATTGAACCTTTGAATGCTGCTATGAGTTTGGCTGTGGGTGGGAGACCTGTCAAACTGGAACTTTCGCGAGAGGAAGCCATGATTGACACCCGAACCCGTCATGCTTTCAAGTTTAAAATCAAGACTGGAATCAATCAGGATGGAAAAATTAACGGAATACATATTTCTGCCGTTTCCAACACTGGCGCCTACGCGTCACATGGTCATTCTATTGCTTCAAGCGGGGGCGGTAAATTCCGCTATCTATATCCAACCAAGGCCTTGAAATATGATCCTATAACGGTTTATACCAATTTGCCGGTTGCTGGAGCGATGCGGGGGTATGGTACTCCCCAGATATTCTTTGCCTTTGAATCTCATATCGAAGATATTGCCAAGAAACTCAACCTGGACCCCATCGAGATTCGGAAGAAAAACCTAGTTGAAGTTGGGTTTGTAGAACCGTTGAGTAAAAATAAGATCATGAGCTGTGCTATCCGGGAATGCATCGATAAGGGTCGAGAGTTAATCAAGTGGGACGTCAAGAAAGCCTTGTACAAGGAGCAGAGCGGAGATCTGCGTCGAGGGTTAGGCATGGCCTGCTTTAGCTATGCTTCGGGAACCTATCCGGTAGCCTTAGAACTTGCTGGAGTGCGTATTGTCATGAACCAAGATGGTTCAGTGCAAGTTCAACTCGGTGCAACAGAAATCGGCCAAGGGAGTGACACAGTCTTCGCTCAAATGGTGGCTGAGGTCCTCGGTCTTCCCATGTATATGGTCCATGTCGTCTCCACCCAAGATACAGATATTACCCCCTTTGATACGGGGTCTTATGCTTCGAGGCAAACCTATGTAACAGGGATGGCTGTGGAAAAGGCTGCCCTGGAAGTTAAGGCAAAAGTGCTTGGTTTTGCCCAGAGGATGACAGATATCCCTGCCCATCTCTTAGATCTTCAAGATCAATTCATTGTCTTTAAAGAGTCTGGCGAACAAATCCTAGCCCTGGAAGTGGTTGCGATGCAGTCCTATTATGACAGAGTTCATGCCCAACCTATTACCAGTGATGTTTCAAATAATGCTCGCCTTAATGCCATACCTTTTGGGGTAACCTTTGTAGAAGTGGAAGTCGACATCAAGACTGGGAAAATTAAGATATCGGAAATCTTCAATGTCCATGATTCTGGTAAGATCATCAATCCACTCTTGGCAGAGGGGCAAGTGCATGGCGGGGTGAGTATGGCCATTGGCTATGCCCTCTCCGAACAGTTGCTCTTTGATGAGGTGACGGGTAAACCTCTTAACAATAATTTGCTGGATTATAAACTTCCGACCATGATGGATACACCTGATATTGGCGCAGCTTTCGTGGAACAAGATGATCCAACAGGGCCCTTTGGCGTCAAATCCTTGGGAGAGCCTCCGATTGTTTCTCCGGCTCCGGCAATTCGCAATGCTGTATTGGATGCGACGGACGTGGCTTTCAATCGGATCCCGATGAATCCGCAACGTGTTTTCGAAAAGTTTAAAGAAGTTGGATTAATCTAGTAAGGCGGTGAAACGATGTACGATATTAAAGGATATTACGATGCCGAGACCGTTAGTGAAGCGACTGCGCTCCTTTCACAAAACCCCAATCTGAGAATTATTGCCGGTGGGACAGACGTGCTCATCAAAATGCACGGAGGGCAACTTGAAGATGCAGAGCTCTTGAGCCTTCGCAAGATTAAATCCTTGGAGAGTATTCAAATATCAGAAAATGGGACGATCGTGATCGGAGCAATGGCTACCTTTTCGATGATTTTCCACAATCCGATTCTTCGGGAGGCAATCCCAATTCTCACCGAAGCGGCGATCTCCATGGGGGGGCCGCAAATCAGAAATATCGCCACTATCGGAGGAAACGTTTGTAATGGAGCAACGTCTGCAGACAGCGCCTCTTCCTTGTTTGCGCTGAATGCCCAGCTGAAATTACAGGATGCAAATGGGGAACGTGTCGTGACCATCCGTGAATTTTATCTTGGGCCTGGTAAAGTTGCTTTGAAGCCAGGGGAAATTCTTACCGAGATTCTGATTGCGCCGGAAGATTATCAAGGCTTTGGCGGGCAATATATTAAGTTTGCCATGCGTGAAGCGATGGATATTGCCACCCTGGGAGTGGCCGTTGTCTGCAAACTGCAGAGCGGATACTTTGCAGACGTAAGAATTGGACTAGGGGTTGCAGGTCCAACTCCCTTAAGGTGCCTTGAAGCAGAAGAGTACGCCAAGGGGAAGAAAGTTTCATCCGCTACGTTGACGGAGATTGGCAAGCTGGCGGTTAAATCAGCCAAGGCACGAACCTCTTGGCGGGCTTCTAAAGAGTATAGGGAACATCTTGTCGAAGAACTCACGCAAAGAGCCCTGAAAATAGCTGTTGTCAACGCAGGAGGTGCGGAAGTTGTTTAAGCGAATTGCCTTTACGGTGAATGGAAGAGCCTATAATTTTGAGGTGGATGTACGCGAATCGTTGCTGGATGTTTTGAGAAGTCAATTGGGTTTTACGGGTGCTAAACAAGGCTGTGGGGTTGGCGAATGTGGCGCCTGCAGCGTACTGATTGATGGTACGCCTTATGATACCTGCATATACTTAGCCGTTTGGGCGGACGGTAAGGAGATTAGGACGATAGAGGGTTTGGCGGCAAAAAATGGGGAACTTTCTGATGTTCAGAAAACCTACGTCGAAGAAGGGGCTGTGCAGTGTGGCTTCTGTACCCCTGGCCTCGTTCTGACCACTACGGCTATGGTGGAGAGTGGCAAAGATTACACTCGTGAGGAGATTAAACGAGAACTCTCAGGTCATTTATGTCGGTGTACAGGTTACCAGAGTATCTTAAAAGCTGCTGAAAAGTCCTTAGAAGGGCATATTTGCACGTGTGTTGACAGCCCTCATTATAAAGGAAAATAAACGAAATTTACTTAAGCTTAGCTAGGGCTCGGCGAAACTTATTACCATTATGAAAATGTGGCAATGATTGGCGCTGAGCAGCAGATCAAATCAATAAAGAATTGAGGAATGATAACGAATGATGAGTGATAAAATGATTCAAATTCCCTTCAAGAACTTGGTTAACTGGATGTTCGAAGAATATAAGCGCACTCAGACTATTTTCGGCGTATCTGAGGTTAAATTTTTCCAAAAGAAGAATGACCACCAGATTGGACTTTTTGGTGAAACCATGGATACTCCAGTTGGTCCGGCGGCTGGTCCGCATACTCAACTCGCACAAAACATTATCGCTTCTTACCTGAGCGGGAGTCGTTTCTTCGAGTTGAAATCTGTTCAAATCATGGATGAGTTAGAGATTCCTAAGCCCTGTATCCTGGCGGAGGACGAATGCTATAACACGGAGTGGTCTACGGAGCTTCCGATTATGGGTGCCTTTGACGAGTATGTAAAAGCCTGGTTTGCTCTCCACGTCTTACAAAAGGAGTTCTTTAACCAAAGTGATCGACGATTTATGTTCAATATGAGCGTAGGGTATGACTTGAAAGGGATTCAATCTCCTAAAGTTGATCAATTCATCGAAGGGCTTAAAGACGCTTCAGAAAGGTTGATTTTTAAGGAGTGTCTTGCTTCTTTACTGGAAAATGTTGATCAGTTTAAAACGATTGATCGAGCTTTTATTGAACAGATTTCACCTAATATTTGCACGTCGATTACCTTATCGACCATGCATGGCTGCCCACCGGCAGAAATCGAAGCTATCATTAAATACTTAATCAGTGAAAAGAAATTGCATACCTTTGTGAAGATGAATCCGACGCTTTTAGGATATGAGTATGTGAGGAACACCTTCGATAAAATGGGTTACAAATATATTGAGTTGAAGGAAGAATCCTTTACCCATGACCTTCAATTTAAAGATGGCGTTGAGATGTTAAAACGTCTCAAAGTTTTCGCCCTGGAGAAGCAAAAAGATTTTGGCATCAAGATGTCTAATACGTTGCCTGTAAGGATCATGAAATCGGAATTGCCGGGCGAGGAAATGTACGTGTCCGGTCGAGCACTTTATCCCTTAACGATTAATCTGGCGTATAAGTTAGCTGCGGAGTTCGGAGGGGATCTCAAGATCTCCTATTCAGGTGGAGCGGATGCCTTTAATATTGATCGAATCTTTGAGACGGGAATCCAGCCAATCACCGTGGCAACAACTCTGTTAAAACCCGGAGCCTATACGCGCTTTAAGCAAATGGCAGATCTCTTAGATCCACTCATGGGTAAGCAAGACTCCGATAAGCTGGATATGAAAAAACTAAAAGCCCTAGCTGAAAGTTCCTTGGACGATGCTAACCATCTCAAGGAAAAGAGAGACCTGGTCAATCGTAAAACAGAGCTTAAGCTCCCTGTGCTTGATTGTTTCATGGCCCCATGTACTGTTGGATGTCCCATTGAACAAGATGTCCCTGAGTACCTTCGCTTGGTAGGCGAGGAACGCTATGAGGAAGCGTTTGATGTCATAGTCTCCAAAAACCCATTCCCCTTTATTACGGGGACGATTTGTACCCACAACTGTATGACCAAGTGTACCCGTTTATATTATGATGAGTCAGTGCATATCCGGGGACAAAAATTGGTGGCTGCAGAAAAAGGGTTTGATGCCTATATGCAGAAGCTTCCTACCCTGAAACCTGAGTCATCTGCCAAAGTAGCCGTCATTGGAGCAGGTCCATCTGGCCTGGCGGCCGCTTATTTCCTTGCCAAAGGGGGCATGGAGGTTACTGTTTTTGATAAACGTCAGAAAGCCGGCGGTACCGTCGAATACGTTATCCCGGATTTCAGAATCTCAAGAGAAGCGATCACTAAAGACATTAAACTGATCGAAAAAATGGGCGTTAAGTTCCAATTTGGGATTGATCCCAAGGTTTCCGTAGCTGATTACAAAGCGAAAGGGTTCCAGTATGTCTATCTAGCAATCGGTGCAGGAAAGACCAATGATCTGGAGATCCAAGGGGATAGGGAACGGGTGATGGGAGCGATACCCTTCCTGGAAGCCTTTAACGCTGACAAAGAGGCCCTAAAGCTGGGTAAGAACGTGGCAGTTGTCGGGGGCGGTAATTCTGCGATGGATGCTGCTCGGGCTGCCCTGAGAGTGAAAGGCGTGGAGAATGTCTATATTGTCTATCGTAGAACAAAAGACTACATGCCTGCTGACAAAGAAGAGCTTCACTATGCTCAGGAAGATGGGGTTATCTTCAAGGAGCTTCTTGCGCCAGTCTCCTTGACTAAGGGCGTCTTGAAATGTCAGACCATGGAGCTGGGTCAAGCGGATGCCTCTGGGCGAAGGAAACCAGTGGCCAAGGCGGGTGCCTTTGAAGAACTGCCCATCGATACCGTCTTGTCAGCGATTGGGGAACTGATCGATTATGACCTCTTAAAGAGCAACGGTATTGAAGTAGGGGAGAAAGGGATCATTCGCGTCAACCAAGAAACCCTGGAAACTAGTGTGGAAAATGTCTTTATCGGTGGAGATGCCCTGGTTGGACCTTGGACAGTGGTCGGTGCTGCTAAGCACGGAACAATTGTGGCTAAAGCCATTCTAGAAAAGGAACAGCTGGAATTCAAACAAGAGTTTACGTCTAAGATCTCCTTTAATAATGAAAAGCAGTTATTAGAGATTGCTGAAAAGAAAGGCGTAATGAAACCTGTTGCCGATCACAAGCTGGAATCCGACAGATGTTTAGAGTGCAATAAAGTCTGTAATATCTGTGCTGAGGTCTGCCCAAACCGCGCCAACCTTATGATTCCGGTCAAGGGCCAAGGTTTAACGAATATGAATCAGATTCTGCATATGGATGGAATGTGTAATGTCTGCGGAAACTGCGGGACCTTCTGCCCGTATTCCAGTGAGCCGTACAAGGTAAAGCTAACTCTCTTCTGGACTGAGAAAGATTTCATGGATAGTCCTAATATCGGCTTCTATTTCTTAGATGGTGGTCGCAATGGGGAATTCATGCTTCGCCTAGAGGAGAAAATCCACAAGGTGAAGTTTGATGAAGCCGGTAAACCAAGTTTGCCGATGGATGACAAGGTTGCAGCCTTTATTTGGACAGTTTATAAAGAATACGGTTATTTGTATAAACTTTAAAAAAATGCGCATATTTAGAGAGGTCGAAGTATTATAGCGGGCCTCTCTAAATTTCACTTGTTATTAATGTCGAATCATGCAAGAACGGGTCGTATTACCGAATAATAACGAATGAATTAAGTCTCTCTGCCGATCAAATGCAACAATGGATTGCTCAAAAAGGGATGGAACGAACCATGTTAAATCGGATTCGACGTGGCTATTTCTTTTTCGGTAGAAAGAATTTTATCTTTGGCAGGTGAAGCCACACGGAAAGATTGAGCATTCTGACTCATTCTGATAACTATGCATATCAAAATGATAATCAATAAAGTCCTCCCTCAAATCCAGCATCAATGTATATTTAGGGCGGAAATTTGTGAAGATACCCTTTAGAATCCTAAGAGATTACCATTTTGATAATTTCGTTACGGTAAATATTCCCCAAAGGTGTATTTTAGGCTGGATTTGCAGTAAGTGTCGAGTTGGCACGAATCTTGCTACATACTTCTTGAATAAGAAGAAAATTGTGTCTTAATTGTTTCGTCATAATCTTATTGTCCCCCGACCATTACGGGTTACTATAAAAGGTCGGTTGAAATAGACACCTTGATAAAGTTGCGGGACTAAATTCAAGGACGAAATTTGAAGGAGGTGATTTAGGCTTAATGAGATCTTTGGCCCGCATCAAAAATAAAGGAGTGAAAGCAAATAATGGCTAATACCAAACATGGAGTGGCACCGGTCGACGAGATGCTGCCTGCTGGGAAACTTTTTCTATACGGGTTACAACACGTACTGGCGATGTATGCCGGAGCGGTTGCCGTTCCGTTGATTATTGCTGGAGCAGCTGGCTTAACTCAAGCACAAACGGCTTTTTTGATTAACGCTGACTTATTTACTTGTGGTATTGCTACACTACTCCAAACCTTAGGGATTTGGAAAATCGGAATTAAGATTCCTGTCATTCAAGGGGTTACTTTTGCTGCTGTTACGCCTATGGTCATTATGGCCAAAAGTGGCGGTATGACGTTGATCTTTGGCTCTGTCATAGTGGCTGGTCTATTTACGTTTTTAGTTGCTCCATATTTTAGTAAGTTGATTCGTTTCTTCCCCCCAATCGTCACGGGTACAATTATTACAATTATCGGGGTTTCTCTCCTGCCAGTCGGTATTAACTGGGCTGCAGGCGGAGTTGGAAACAAGAATTATGGCTCTTTAACCTTTATTCTGGTGGCAACAATTGTGCTGGTGGCAATTCTCTTGATTAATAAACTTTTCAAAGGCTTTGTTTCCCATATTGCCGTTTTGCTGGGTTTACTGGTCGGCCTAGTTGTTGCCATCCCCTTAGGACTTGTAAACTTCTCGGGAGTGGCTACAGCTCCTTGGATTGGCATTACAACGCCCTTTTTCTTCGGAGTTCCAAAGTTTGAGATCGGTTCGATTATCGCTATGATTCTGGTAATGTTGGTTGTCATGGTTGAGTCAACGGGAGACTTTCTGGCTATTGGTGAAATGGTCGGGAAAAAGATCGGTGAAGAAGAACTTACTGCTGGTTTAAGAGCAGATGGCTTAGCCACTGCCCTTGGTGGTATCTTCAATGCCTTCCCGTACACGGCCTTTGCGCAGAACGTCGGCTTGGTCGGTTTAACTGGAGTCAAGAGTCGTTTCGTCGTCGCAACATCCGGTGTCATCTTAGTTATATTAGGCTTATTTCCTAAGATGGCTACCATTATTGCCTCCCTGCCTACCCCAGTCCTTGGGGGAGCTGGAATAGCAATGTTCGGAATCGTCGCTGCCAGCGGGATTAAGACTCTTGCGAAAGTGGACTTCGAGAAGAACGTTAATAACATTTTCATTGTTGCTATTAGTATCGGAATTGGTGTTATTCCAGTAGTAACTCCGAACTTCTTTCAACATTTCCCATCTTGGAGTCAAACCATTATGCATAGTGGAATTACCTTAGGTTCAATCACGGCGATTGTCCTTAATGCTTTCTTTAATGGAAGCAAAGGCGCAGGAGATTTAGATGAACTAAAGGCTCATGCCGGAATTCGAGAGTAATTAATCGGCGGTGGGAGAGATTTCTTTCCCACCTTCTCCATAGGTTAATCAAGAGCCATAATTCATCTTTCACTCGAAGGTGGGAGATGAATTTGGCCGATTTAATGGAGTGAGGAGGATAAGACCCCCACTCAGTCACCAAGCATCGTAATTTAGTTTTAAAATCAGTATTTTAAAAGGGGTTATAGGAAGTGACAGTCGATTTATCCGTTGATTTTTGCGGAATCAGATTTGAAAACCCCTTTATTTTGGCTCCTTCACCTAGTACAGATCACCTCGGTCTCTTAATACAGGCTTTTGAAGCCGGCTGGGCTGGAGCAGTCTTAAAGACCGTTGCAGTCGATTCTAGAATTGTAAGTCGAGTTTTTCCATTGGTTACTCGCCTTGAGCAAGCAGGCGAATTTATAGGTCTGCAAAACATCGACCTCGTTTCTGAACATTCCGTCGAAGTGATTGAACAAAATGTGCGTACTTTAAAAACACGTTTCCCGAATAAAATCGTCATTCCCAGTATTATGGCCTCCACGAAAGAAGACTGGCAATCGTTGGCTAGGCGGTTTGTAGACGCTGGAGCAGACATAATTGAGTGTAGTATTTGGCACCCTCATGGAACTGAGTGGGGGCTATGTACGAAAGTTCAAGAGCCTGAGGGGACGGAACCGATCGCTCGCTGGGTGAAAGAAGTCGTGGGAAATGTTCCTGTAGTCATTAAATTATCTGCACAAGATTCCGATATTATTGCTACGGCTAAGGCGGTTAGACGTGGTGGTGCAGATGGAGTTAGTGCAATAAATACGATAAAATGTATTACTGGTGTCAACTTAGATACCCTGATTCCTTATCCAAATGTAGCTGGCTTATCGACCTATGGAGGGCTTTCTGGATCGGCCTTGAAACCCATTGCCTTGCGTTGTACGGCGGAAATTGCCCAACAAGTGGATATTGATATTACAGCGAGTGGTGGAATAACTACTTGGCAAGATGGCGCAGAATTCCTCCTTCTTGGGGCTAGCACCTTGCAAATATGCACCGCGGTATTGCGTTTTGGCGTAGGGATCATCGGTGATTTATTGCGTGGTTTAGAAGGTTTTATGGAGGAAAAGGGTTTTCAAAGTTTAACCGACCTGATTGGAAGGTCTTTGCCTTATTTAGTGGAGCATTCCCAACTCCCGAGGGGCATTCAAGTAGTCTCCCGCATTCAGTCCGAGGTCTGTGATGGTTGCGGAGTCTGCTATACAGCTTGTCGAACAGGTGGACATGATGCTATAGTTCTGATCAAGGGTCGTCCACAGGTTGAAATAAGTAAGTGTATAGGGTGTGGACTATGTCGAGCGATGTGTTCTTCAAAGGCAATTTCGTTAGTCAGACCCATTATTCTTTAGGTGGAGACAACGATCTGGGTAGAGTGAGGGTCTTGGGAAAAATAATTAAGAGAGGGTGATTGTATTGCTGTTAATCGGTAATGGTACGGTCTTAACTTTGGGCGAGCGGAATCAAGTTATTCCCAAGGGTGGTGTGCTAATTCAAGACAAAAAGATCCTGGAAATTGGGTCAACCCAAGATTTAAAGGCCCGGTACCCGGATGTAGAGTTTATTGATGCTCATGGAAAGCTGATCATGCCAGGGATGGTCAATACCCATATGCATCTTTACAGTACGTTTGCGCGTGGCATGGATTCCAAGAGTAAAGCTCCAAAAAGCTTTGGAGATATCCTTGAAGGACTTTGGTGGAAACTCGATAAATTACTGACCCTTGATGATGTCTATTACAGTGGTCTGACTCCTTTGATCGAGTGTATCAAAACAGGAACGACCACAATTATTGATCACCATGCCAGCCCCATGGCTATTACGGGGAGCTTATCCACGCTTGCTAAGGCAGCCAAAGAGATGGGGGTTCGGGCGGCCTTTTGTTATGAGGTCTCAGATCGGGATGGGGAAAAAATTGCCCAAGAAGGAATCCAAGAGAACGTTGACTTCATCAAAGCTTGTCAGGCTCAACCGGATGAAATGGTAGCAGGTATGTTCGGACTTCACGCTTCTTTGACCTTATCCGATCAAACCCTGACTCAGTGCAGTGAAGAAGCCAATCGTCTGGGTGCAGGATTTCACGTACATGTTGCCGAAGGAATTGAGGACTTAGAAGACAGTCTTGCCAAATACGGAATGCGGGTGGTCGAGCGCTTAGATAAGTTCAAGATTTTGGGACCCAAGACTATTGCAGTACACTGTGTACATATTGATGATCACGAGATCGAAATTCTTAATAATTCTCAAACCCAAGTTGTTCATAATCCGGAATCCAATATGGGAAATGCTGTTGGAGTAACACCCGTTCTTAAAATGCTCAGCCAAGGGGTCAAGGTGGGACTTGGAACGGATGGTTATACTTGTGACATGTTTGAAAGCGCCAAAGTAGGGAATGTACTTCATAAGCATGCCGCGGCGGATCCCAGTGTCGCCTGGGGTGAAATTCCTCAAATGCTTTATGGTAATAATCCTAAAATCGCCTCCGAATTGTTTGGCGGTAAGTTCGGCGAATTGACAGAAGGAGCATGGGCTGATGTTATCGTTGTCGATTACACGCCTCCGACTCCCATCGGACCTAACAATTGGACCGGACATCTTCTGTTTGGAGTCTCAGGACGGGCTGTCGAAACAACGGTCATCAATGGGCGCGTGCGCATGCTTGACCGAAAGCTGATCGACATTGATGAAGAAGCTATCGGTGCTCGGTCCAGGGAATTGGCCCAGGAAGTTTGGAATAGAATTTGAGGTGATCTTGATGAAGAATGTGTTAGGACTCCGCTGTATTGATTGTGGAAAGGAAGTCCCCGCCGAAGCTGGGACCTATACTTGTCCTACTTGTGGCAAAAAAGGTGGCATTATGGATGTCCTCTACGATTACCAAGAGATTAATCGGTTGACGTCACGTGAGCAACTAAGCCAGTCCAAAGATTATTCGATTTTTCGCTACCTTCCTTTTCTGCCCATTCATCCAGATTCAGCTCGCCCCCATCTGAGAGTGGGCTGGAGCCCGCTTTATAAACCGCAGGGACTGGGCAAAAGTCTAGGGATGAGTAACCTTTATATTAAAGACGACGGACAGAATCCCACCGCTTCCCTAAAGGACCGGGCTTCGATCATTGCCGTTATTAAAGCAGTCGAGGAAAAGGCGCCGACGGTCGCCGCTTCTTCAACTGGCAATGCCGCTTCATCCTTAGCGGGTAGTGCTGCGGCCATGGGGATTAAATCCGTTATTTTTGTGCCGAGCCGAGCACCCCAAGGGAAGATCGCTCAATTGCTGATCTTTGGAGCCACGGTGATTAGTGTCCAAGGGTCTTATGAAGATACCTTTAGACTTTCTGCAGAGGCCATTGATCGCTTTGGTTGGTATAATCGAAATGCGGCCATTAATCCGTATCTTGTCGAGGGTAAGAAGACCGTCGCCTTAGAGATTGCCGAGCAATTAAACTGGGAAGTGCCTGACTGGGTGATCCTGTCCGTTGGGGACGGCTGCACCATAGCAGGGGTCTGGAAAGGCTTTAAGGATCTATACAGTGCTGGGTGGATCGACCGCTTACCTAAAATTGCCGGAGTACAGTCCACTGGGTGTTGCCCACTCGTCGATGCCTTCGTGGAAAATCGCCCCTGGCAACCTAAGGAAGAGAATACAATCGCCGATAGTATTGCAGTCGGCGTGCCGCGCAATCCGGATAAAGCCTTAAATGCTGTTCGCGAATCAGGTGGCACGATGGTTGCAGTCTCCGATGAAGCGATCTTGGATGCCATGCGCGAACTGGGTAGAACCAGCGGTATTTTCGGAGAACCGGCGGGTGTGACTGGAACCGCCGGGCTTAAGGTTCTGGTGGAAAAAGGGGTCATTGGGGCCGACGAAAAAGTAGTTTCTATTGTAACCGGTAATGGGTTAAAGGATGTTCAGAATGCCATTAAAGCTGTGGGTGAGCCCATCAAAGTCGAGCCTTCGCTGAAAGAACTGTTAGTCAAGTTGGAAGGCGCTAATCGTGATTCGATATTCGATGTTCGAGGTTCGAACGAGAAGTGAAGAACGATGTAGAGGCGAAAGTCGGTTATGATATAAGGGGATGCGATATTCGAACCACGAACCACGAACCATGAACTATGAACTATGAACTATGAACACGTAATTTCGAACCACGAACATCGAACCACGAACCACGAATAAAGGGAGGTCCAATATGAGAAACTTGATTGATTTAACCATTAATGAAGAGCAGCTTAAAAAGACAGTGCAGAGTGTCAAGGAAAAAAATGTTGTTATCCCGACCCTAGCACAGATGAAAGATCCGAATAAGATACCTGCATCAGTCAAAGAGAAGTTAAAGAAAACTGGGTTATGGGACGTTGACCCCATTAACTTGTTCAGAATATCCTGGAAGAATCAACCCATTAAAGAGGGCGGCTTATTTAATCCCTTACCGAACTATGTGGAAATTCCTTTCGAAATTTCAGGGGTTAAAGCTAGAATTATCGCAATGTCAGGAAAGTATTTTCCAACCGGAGCTCATAAGGTTGGAGCAAGTTTTGCTTGTTTAGTTCCCCGTTTAGTGACGGGACAATTTGATCCAAAATTTCATGAGGCAGTTTGGCCTTCAACAGGGAACTACTGCCGCGGTGGAGCCTATAATTCTGCCTTATTAGGTTGTAAGTCCATTGCTATCTTACCAGAGAATATGAGTAAAGAGCGTTTTGAATGGCTGAAACAAGTTGCTGGCGAAGTTATTGCTACACCCGGCAGCGAAAGTAATGTCAAGGAAATTTACGACAAAACCTGGGAACTTCGGAGAACCCGAGATAATGTTGTGATCTTCAATCAGTTCGGAGAACTGGGTAATAATCTCTGGCACTATGAAGTCACAGGTAATGCTATGAATGATATTATTAAAGCGGAAATTGGGGCAAAGGGTAAAGTAGCAGGGGTATGCTTAACATCTGGTTCTGCTGGCACACTTGGAAGTGGAGACTTCATAAAAGATCAGTATCCTCATGCTAAACTTGCCGTTGGTGAAGCCTTACAGTGCCCAACCTTATTGAACAATGGTTTTGGTGAACATAGAATTGAAGGGATCGGGGATAAACATATCCCTTGGGTTCATAATGTTAGAAATACGGATATGGTAATCGCCATTGATGACAATGATAGTTTGGGTATGTTCCGTCTCTTTAATGAGCCAGCAGGACAGGACTATCTGAGAGAACAAGGGATTTCTGAAGAGGTCATCTCGAAGCTTTCTTGGGTTGGAATTTCAGGTGCTGCAAATATTCTATCTTGTATAAAATTCGCGAAATACTACGAGTTAACTGAAAATGATATTGTTATGACGGTGCTAACAGACTCTGCAGAAATGTATCAGTCGAGATTGCAAGAAATGGAAGCCGAAAGAGGCAAAGTCTATAGTTCGACAGATGCTGCCATTGATCATCACAAAAGTGTTATGGGTGTAAGAACAGACAGCATGGAAGAGTTAACCTATCAAACTAAAAAGCGTATTCATAACCTCAAGTACTACACTTGGATCGAACAACAAGAGTATGATGTGGAAGATCTAAATGCCCAATGGTATGACTATGACGAATACTGGGGCAGGTTGCATCAAATGGGTCCAGAACTCGATAAACTGATTGAACAGTTCAATGAAAAAACTGGTATTGCAAAATAAGCATTTAAATATATCACTACCTATAGATAGTATATGCATTAAGGGGATTTCCAATAAAATAGGTAATAAATACTACAGAGGCAGCGGTTCTTGCACAGGAACTACTGCCTCTTTTTCAAAAATATGAAAGGGGATACTTAAATGTCAATTTTAATAGAAAATGCTTTACACCTAATAACCTTTAATGATCGTGACGAAATACTAGAGAATGCAGATCTGCTCATAGATGGGAAGGAAATTATCGCAGTAGGGCAAGATTTAAATCTAAAGTTAACCTCTTCAGAAAAACCTCAAATTATTGATGCTCAGGGAATGGTGGTGCTTCCGGGGTTAGTAAATACTCATCACCACCTCTATCAAACCTTATTTCGCGGACTTCCGGAGGTCCAAGGAATGCCTCTCTTCTACTGGCTTATTAATCTTTACGAGTTTTGGCGTCATATCATCCCAGACGCTGTATATTATGGGGCAATGGTAGGTTTTAGCGAGCTTCTGCGTACAGGATGTACTTTAACAACGGACCATCATTATGTTTTTCCGAAAGGACAAGCCAGCACCTTCATCGATACCCAAATCACAGCGGCTCGCGAGATCGGAATTCGCTTTCACGCTACCCGTGGTTCCATGTCCTTGGGAAAAAGTGAAGGAGGTTTACCCCCTGATGAGGTGGTTCAAGACCCAGAGACCATACTCAAGGATTCACAACGTCTGATTGAGGCTTATCATGATCCCAATCCTTTGGCGATGACTCGCTTGGCGTTGGCACCTTGTTCCCCGTTCTCAGTAAGCCTAGATTTGATGCGGCAGTCCCAAATTTTGGCCAGAGAAAAAGGGGTCATGTTACATACTCATTTAGCAGAAACCCTCGATGAAGAGAAGTTTTGTTTAGAACGCTATGGACGGCGTCCAGTTGAATTGATGGAAGACGTAGGTTGGATAGGACCGGATGTTTGGTTTGCCCATGGGATTCATCTTAATGAGCGAGAAATTGCTCTTCTGGCCCAGAGTGGATCCGGGGTTGCCCATTGTCCGAGTTCGAATATGAAACTCGGAAGCGGAATTTGCCCAACCTCAGATTTGGTTAAAGCAGGTGCCAAACTAGGAATTGCCGTAGATGGTAGTGCTAGTAATGACGGCTCTAATATGTGGGAAGAAGTTCGCAGGGCTTATCTATTAAACCATCTGCGCTATAAAGAGGAAGGTCTTTCAGCTTATGAGACTTTGAAGTGTGCGACGCGTGGAGGGGCGGATGTCCTAGGTCGTCCTGATACTGGGCGTCTGGAAGCAGGCAAAGCGGCGGATATCATTTTAATGGATTTACAAGATGTAGCCTACGCAGGCTCCCACGATCCCCTGGTTTCGATAGTCTGCTGCGGGAACCAGAGCTTAGTGGATACCACAATCGTCAACGGGAAGGTGGTTGTCCGAAAGGGACAACTTCTTACCCAGGATACAGAGGAGATTCGCAAAAAAGCTCATCAAGTGGCGTGTGAAATCGTACAGAAGGAGCGGGGGTTGAAGAGGTAGTAGGGTAATTAAATCATCCTTCTAAAAGCTTATAAGATATAAGGATATGCAAACGTGTCTCGGGGTCATCCAAGTCTGCCGAGATAATCTTCTCAATCTTATTAACCCTGTGAACGAGGGTATTGCGGTGAATATACAGCGCATGGGCAGTTAACAGAACTTCAATGCCTAAAGAGTTTGTTTAGAAGACCATTAATCATTAATGATTACGTCGGTACAGGATTAAAAAGCCACCGCTTGAGCGCGGTGGCTTACGTTTGTTATTTATTAGATGAATCAACTGAGTTCTATATTGAACATATAACCTATAAAGCCTTACCAATTTGCACAAGCTTGTCTGCCGCCTGTGCAACCTGTCTTATAGCCCCTTGCATTTGGCCTAGTCCATTAGCTTGTGTTTCAGTAACTTCAGCTAACTGTACTACTGCTTCCAACATTGTGCCCACCGAAGCCAAGATCGCATGCACGCTAGCTTCAATGTTCACTACAGAATCCTTTGTTCCTTCAGCTAGCTTTCGCACTTCGCCAGCCACCACAGCAAAGCCACTTCCCAATTCTCCAGCCCGGGCTGCCTCGATGGAAGCATTAATACCAAGAATGTTGCTCTGAACTGAAATTTGCTTAATGGTCTTGGTAATTCCAGTAATCCGATCTAAATCTTTATTAGCTTGAGTGGCATCCGTCTCCATTAGGCGAGAGGTTGCCGCCAATTGTTGACCACCTCTAGACAAGCTTTCTAAACTTGCCGAAATTTCCTCAATCGATGCTAGGATCTCCTCACCCGTATTGATCAATAAATCATTTTTCTGTGTCGATATAACAATAGTTATAACACCCACGATTTCACCCTTATCAAAAACTGGATTGGCTGCCGCAATATATGGAATACCAAAAGCGTTTTTGTCCTGCCGGGCCACCATACGCTTACCCGCCCGTAAAGCTCTAACTGAGATCGTTTTCTCGATTTGTTCGAGGGGCAGTCCGACGGTAAGAGGCATTTTTTCCGTTTCTTTAGTTTTATGAACATATAAGACTTTTTCTAGGTCAATTATTATAACTGAAACCTCTTGTTCGTACCAGTCTTTTAAGTAGGGGGCAATCGCAACACAAGTTTCTATGTTCATTACTGCATCTCCTTGCATTTCTATAGATATATATTTAAGCCTGAAATGCTAACTCCGCGACTCAGGTTTGCGAGTTTTGCATCTACTATAAATGAGTACATAGCAATGATCTCGGGAAAAGCTATGTAATCATTTATAGTTAGAACATTTTTAATATTCAAACTGAGAATAAGTTAATTTTATACGACAAGCGCTATGTCGTCAATCAAATGGTGGTCAAAAAACAATTAAACGATTTCAGGCATCGGGAGTTTTTAAAATGTCAACCAGCATTGAAAAAGGTTTTAATAATAGACTTTTTGCACTTGGACATATACAATATTAGAAAAGTGGAAATTTTGCGACAGTAAGGAAATACCTAACGAGTCCATGGAGTTTGGGATAACTTATTATGGGACGTATAAGAAGCTTGGCTGCGAGAGCAATAAGTCAAGCAGAGATGAAAAACTTGCTTTGATAAGAAGAAGGAGTGTAGGATATGAAGGGAAAAAGTAAATCCTATGACAACTCCATGGAAAATGTAACGAGCGAAAGAGTTGATATTTTTGACAGGGAGAATATTAGAAATATTTTAGAAAGTCTTCCAACGACTGTATTTGTTACAGATAAGGAAGGGAATGTCGTTATTTCAACTTCGTTTACTGCAATGACACTTGGGCTTTCTCTAGAAGAACTCTTAAAATCAAATTTAAAAGACTTAGTTGAGAGAGGTTATTATAATAGGTCGTATGCCTTACAAGCAATGAAAGAAAAAAAGAAGATCACGGGGGTTTTGACGACAAAAGCTGGTTTTAAAATGGTTTCGACAAGTACTCCTATTATAGATGATTCGGGTGAAATAACCTTTGTGGTGACCGGCGGTCGACCTCAAGAGATAATCGATAATTTAAATACCCAAGAAAAGAAAGATAAAGTGAAAAGGTTGAAGAGAGAAATAGAATATTTGAGACTTCAAAAAATCAGTAACGAGCAGGTAGTGGCTGAGAGTATTGAGATGAGGAAAATATTTAAAACATGTTACGACATTGCTAAAACGGATAGTTCAATCTTGCTCTTAGGAGAAACGGGAACAGGAAAGGAAGTTTTGTCTAAATATATTCATCTAAATAGCAATCGAGAGAAAGGACCTTTTATTATAGTGAACTGTGCTGCTATTCCTGAAACACTGTTCGAATCGGAGCTGTTTGGATATGAGAAGGGGTCGTTTACTGGGGCTAATACTAGTGGGAAAGTAGGAGTTTTAGAAATAGCTCACGAAGGGACCTTGTTTCTAGATGAGATTTCAGAAATGCCATTGTCGCTACAAGCAAAATTATTAAGAGTTTTAGATAATAATGAAGTTCGCCGAGTAGGGGGGACCGTCAGTCATAAAGTTGATTTTCGTTTGGTTTGTGCGACAAACAGAGATTTAGCAGAAATGGTCGAAAGTGGAGAGTTCCGCGAAGATTTATATTATCGAATTAATGTCATACCTATTAAGATACCACCATTACGCAATCGTCCTGAAGATTTAATTGCTCTGGTCGATAAATTTCTAATGGAATTTAATAAGAAGTATCGGAGACGACATAAATTAAGCTCGACTGAGGTTCAGCATCTACTTAAACATCATTGGCCAGGAAATGTCAGAGAGTTAAGAAACTTTATTGAGAGAGCAGTTGTAACGAATCACGAAAATTTTGAACGTACTATAGACAACCATCAGATCCAGAACAAGATGATCTCATCGACGGATATAATGGATTGCTGTAGTACAGTTGGTAATTCGACACTTAAAGAATTTATGAGAGCGTCAGAAGAAAAATTTGTTAGGAAAATATTAGCGGAGTGTAATGGAAAAATCGGCGAGACTGCCAAAAAGCTTGGTATATATCGCACTGTTTTGTATCGAAAACTAAAATCATATGAAAGTAAAGAATGAGTAGTGACACTACAATATGTCAATTGGCAATGCAATTGTGCTACATTGGAACGACCTATCGCAACAGAGGCTAGGTGTGTAATTAAAACACAACTAGCCTTTTTTATTGCTAATTATATGACCGCAATTCAGCTGTGATTTTTCCAATTTTCGTTATTTATGTACCTTTTTAGGTACATATTTGTTAATTGAGGGAGTGCTTGAGAAATAATATGAAACATGAACCGAATTGGGTACATATTTCAGGAGGTTTTACAACAAAAACAACCAATTTTGACTATCACAAGAGAAGTACATTAGTACTTTGTATTAGCGGTTCATCCTAAAATGCCTTGTAACAGGGGCTTCTTGAGGAATTTTTATAATATTTTGACAATATGGCATTATTATTGCTTATAGAGTAATACACTGACAAAAAAACCTCGTGAAGGGAGCAATAGTATGTCTAAAATTAGAACTGCTGATGAAGTTGCAGCGTTGATTGAAGATGGTTCAACAGTTGGGGTATGTGCTTTTGGACTAGCAGGATGGCCGGAAGAAGTTGCGCAGTCCATGGAGAAACGATTCCTTGAAGTGGGACATCCCTGCAATATAACCTGCGTCCAGGGTTCTATAGCAGGGGACTGGAAAGAAAAAGGAACTACCCGTTTTGGACATGTAGGTTTTGTCAAACGATGGGTGGGAGCTTTTATCGGCTCGTCACCAAAAATGGCTAAGTTAATCGTGGAAAACAAGATTGAGGGATATAATCTGCCGCAAGGCGTGTCTGTTCAACTTTGGCGCGAAATAGCCGCAAAGAGACCTGGCCTTTTGACCAAGGTAGGTCTTGGGACCTTTGTTGACCCTCGCGTTGAAGGGGCAAAAATGAATGCTATGACCACTGAAGAGATTGTTAAAGTGGTTAACTTCGAAGACGAAGAATGGCTTTTTTATAAAACATTCCCTGTCAATGTTGCACTCATTCGGGGAAGCGTAGCCGATGAAAACGGTAATCTAACCATGGACCGAGAGGGTATTCTAGTTGAAGCCCTACCGTTGGCCCAAGCAACAAAAAACAGTGGCGGTATTGTCATTGCTCAAGTAGAGCATATCTCTAAAGCACATTCTTTACATCCAAAACAGATTAAGGTTCCGGGTATTCTAGTTGATTATATCGTTGTTTCGACAAATCCAGAAAATCATTTTCAGACCGAGGGTTTGTATTATTGTCCGGAATTTGCAGGAGATTTAAAGGTACCGCTAGGCTCAATTCCCCAACTCCCTTTGGGTGAACGGAAAATTATTGCTCGCCGTGCCGCGATGGAACTGGAACTTGACGCAATTGTCAATCTAGGGATTGGTATGCCATCCGATATCGCTTCCGTAGCTGCTGAAGAACACGCGAGCGATCTGATGACTCTAACGACGGAATGTGGAGGTATTGGGGGCATTCCAGCAGGTAGACCTCATTTTGGGCATTCCTTTAACGCAGAGGCATATGTTGAACATCATGCCCAGTTTGACTTTTATGATGGAGGCGGAATTGATGTAGCCTTTTTAGGGCTAGCTCAAACGGATAAAGATGGAAATGTCAATGTCAGTAAATTCAAAGGACGGTTTGTTGGCTGTGGTGGATTTATCAATATTTCTCAAAATTCTAAAAAAGTCATCTTCACCGGCGCTTTCACTGCGAATGGATTAGTAGTTGACGTTAAAGACGGTCAATTATCGATAGTTCAAGAGGGTAAGGGTAAAAAGTTTCTTGATCAAGTCGAACAAATTACCTTCAGTGGTAAGTATGCCCAGCAGATTAAGCAACAGGTTCTATATATTACCGAACGAGCAGTGTTTACCTTGGAAGAAGGGCAGATGACTCTTATTGAGATTGCACCTGGTATAGATTTGGAAAAGGACATATTGGCACAGATGGATTTCAAACCGAGGATTTCACCTGATTTAAAAACTATGCCCAGCGCGATCTTTCAACCGGTGTGGGGAAAACTCAAACATACGATTGAAGCAAAAACGAAGGGTGCTGAG
Source organism: Desulfosporosinus sp. BICA1-9 (assembly GCF_000802135.1). Taxonomy (NCBI): domain Bacteria; kingdom Bacillati; phylum Bacillota; class Clostridia; order Eubacteriales; family Desulfitobacteriaceae; genus Desulfosporosinus; species Desulfosporosinus sp. BICA1-9. The sequence continues at coordinate 27,904 of NZ_JUEE01000094.1, read as the reverse complement.
ATACTGACGGACAAGTCGCTAAATCCTGAGCAACAAAGATTACAAGAACTGGCCCGCCCTCGGGTCGGAAAAACCCTCCGAAGTACTAAATTATCAATACCAAACACGATCCCGCATAAATTGCGGGTCCACTCGTTGTTTACATATCAAATTTGAAACCGTCGTAGCTTATAGTCATTTATAAATTTCTCATGTGTGACTTCTGCAACTTGCAAACAACTTGTCCACTCAGTCAGGCTGTTTAGGCAAAAAACCCACTGGAAACCAAAGTGGCATCCAGTGGGTTTTGTTCTACTTAAACAGAAGGTTTTCTAAAAGGTATCACCTTAGCCGTACTTTTCTTAGGTGTTGGTGCGCTGTCGCCGCAAGATTCGCACCCTCCACCACAGCCCGTTTTATTGCCGATAAAAACTTTGCGCCATGATATTTGCCATTTTTCGTTTATTTGATCAACACGGGTCTCTACTTCATACTGGGGTCCACGTTGTTGATTGGCTAACCTAGCTTCGGTTGTGGCAACAATATTGGCAGTTTTTAAGGCTTGCTTCTCGGAGTCATAGAGGGTCTGGATTTTTACCCATTCCATCGTTTCCATCTTGAATCGCTCCTTAGTAACACTTCACTCTTCCTATAATAACCACTTAATTGAAGATATTGCAAGAGGTGGCATGAAATTATTGAGGATCATTTCTTTAACTATACCTATTATTATGGTAATATATAGAAAAGCCAAAAGGGGCGGTTCGAGCTATGTCATTACCAAAGGAAGATAAAAAATATACCTACACCGATTACTTAACTTGGCCGGAACACGAACGGTGGGAAATAATCGATGGTCTGCCGTTTATGCAGTCAGCTCCTAAATGGGAACATCAAAGCATATCAAGTGAGCTACACAGGCAAATATCTAACTACTTGCTTGATAAACCATGTAGAGTGTTTGCCTCACCTTTCGACTTATGTCTCGTAGAAGATAATGAAAATGATGACGACATTTCAAATGTTGTACAACCGGATATTGTAGTAGTGTGTGACGAAACTAAACTTAGGAAAACCGGATATTTCGGAGTGCCCATTCTAATCATTGAAATATCTTCACCATCCACTGCAATACAGGACCGGGTAGTGAAATTCAACAGGTACGAAAAGGCAGGTGTTAAAGAATATTGGATCGTAGAACCTGACGGTAAATATATTAACGTATTCACATTACAGGAAAACAAACGATATGGGCGTCCCGAAGCGTATACTGAGGAAGACAAAGTGTATGTAACTGTTTTCCCGGATTTTACAGTTGATTTGAAACTAGTGTTTGACGGTATTCCAAATAACTAATTAAAGGATAGTGGTTAGTATGTGTCCCTATGATATGGAGATTGAGAATATTAAGAATCAACTTATTGTAAAATGTCCATATAACTAGAACTTCGAAAACGTCCAAATGGAACCTAAGCTGTCGAAAGCACTTGGGTTCTTTTTGTTTCGTAGGCTTATCAATTAGAAACAAAATAAAAATTTAACCAGAAAAGTTGGCACATTAATTGCATATATAATTAGCGAAAGTCAAATGGTCCATGATCAATGAATTCGATATAGGGGGAGATAGAAGGTCAATAGACAAAACAAGAAATTGTTTTTTAAATACCGTATTAAATCACTAGTTTCATTACAAAATATTAAAAAGAGGAGCGTTATTTGAAATGAATGACAAAATCAAATGGATTCAAAATAATATGGTAAAGAAAAGTGGGACTGGTGTATCAACGGAACTTTTCAGTAAAAAGGAAATAAATAAGGCCATAAATTTTCACAGAACCTTCCCTGATTATCAACCAACCCCGCTTCGTCAACTCGACAGACTGGCTAATAACTTAGGCGTCGGTGGGATTTATGTTAAAGATGAGTCTTATCGGTTTGGTTTAAATGCGTTTAAGGCCCTAGGTGGTTCATATGCCATCGGGAGATACCTAGCGCAGCACCTCAACAGAGATATTAGCGAACTACCGTTCCAAGTTCTTACTTCCCCGGAGATTAAGGAGCAATTAGGCAATATCACATTTGCCACCACCACTGACGGGAATCATGGCCGAGGAATTGCCTGGACAGCCCGTCAATTGCGTCAAAAGTCCGTAGTCTATATGCCTAAGGGATCTTCTGAATATCGCCTTGAAAGAATTAGATCCGAAGGTGCAGAGGCTGAGATCACGGATCTGAATTACGATGATGCTGTACGCATGACTGCCGTAGAGGCCGAAAAACACGGTTGGGTCGTTGTGCAAGATACGTCCTGGGAAGGGTATGAGGAGATTCCGACCTGGATTATGCAAGGCTATGGTACAATGTCAGCTGAGGCTTTGGAACAGCTCAATAACATCGGCATCGAGAAACCAACTCATGTTTTTGTTCAGGCAGGAGTCGGTGCCCTGGCTGGGTCTGTACAAGGTTATTTTGCTTCCTTGTTTAAAGAGGATTGCCCCAAAACCGTGATCGTCGAAGCAGATCAAGCGGATTGTTTATATAAATCAGCCCTGGCAGGGGATGGTAAACCACGGGTGGTCGGCGGAGACATGGCCACTGTTATGGCAGGACTCGCTTGTGGAGAGCCTAACTTAATTGGGTGGAATATCTTGCGGGATTACAGTGACTTGTTTGTTTCTTGCCCTGACTGGGTAGCAGCGAAAGGAATGCGCGTGCTGGCTAATCCTTTGCTTGGGGATCCAAAGGTAATTTCGGGCGAATCCGGCGCAGTGACTGCTGGGTTGCTTAGCTCAATTTTGCTAGACGATGCCTTCAAAGGCGCTCGGGAAGCACTCCAGCTGGATGAAAAATCCCAAATCCTGATCTTTAACACTGAAGGAAATACAGATCCTTATAAATATCGCAGTATTGTCTGGGATGGAGAATTGCCGTCAGGGGGACGTTAATCTGGTTTCTCTATGGAAAATACCTAATTGAAGGAAGCACACAGTCGTTAAGATAAGGTGCTTCCTTTTCTTTTTTAATATAGTTGAATTCTTGAGGAATTATTTGAGTTGGATTAAAATGCGAAGCGGCGAGAAGTTGTATATAATGTAAGCTAAAGCAAATAATATGAGGTGTAAAGCATGTTGTATCACCTGCGCAGTATTAAGAGTACGGTCCAACAAACTGCAGACGCTATTGCTGCAGCCCTGAAAATTGAAGTTGAAATTGCCGATATCGATCTAATACGGGTTGCTGGAACCGGGAAGTATAAAAGCAAATGTGGCGGCCCAATGGACGATGGTTTTGTTTATCGGCATGTGATCAAAACAGGGGAGCCAGTAATCATTGACAATCCTGGCTTCAACGAACTCTGCCAGCCCTGTCCCTGCAGGGGAAACTGTCTTGAATATGCGGAAGTAGCTATACCTATCCGCATTGATGATCAAATCATAGGGGTTATTGGGTTAGTGAGCTTTGATGAGGAGCAAACAAAGCGGCTGATGGACAATAAACAATCCCTCCTGCTCTTTCTGGAAAAGATGGCGGAACTCCTGGTTGGGAAGGCAGCAGAAATTCAACAGAATCACGATCGAGACCTTATAACCAGCCAATTAATCACAGTACTAAATCTATTGCATGATGGGATTTTGTTGGTCAACGATCAGCAACAAGTGACTCATTACAACACTTTGGCTGGTAAATTGTTAGATATTGATGAGCAAGAAGAACAGGCTTTATATCACTTGTTGGATGACAAAAAACTATGGCAGGCCGTTGAACGTGGCGAGACGTTTTCTGGAAACATCCAAGGAAAGAGGGTGGCTACTCAACTTTACTGTGATGTTGTGCCGATTAAAAAGGAAGGAAAGATTGAGGGGGCGGTCATTACTCTTAGGGATATTCAACAAATTAAAAAGTTGGTCAAAGCGGCCACCGTCAGTGATATTGAAACCCATTTTTCGCAGATTATCGGAGAATCTAGAAAGATGAAAGATATAAAGGCCATGGCCTTACATGTAGCTCCCAGTAAGGCAACCCTCTTGATTCAAGGAGAAAGTGGAACAGGAAAAGAACTCTTTGCCCGGGCGATACATCAGAGCAGTAAACGCAAAGGGCATACGTTTATTGCCATAAACTGTGGGGCCATTCCTGAGAATCTCCTGGAAAGTGAATTGTTCGGATATGAAGAAGGATCGTTCACAGGTGCTAAGCGAGGCGGAAAACTCGGGAAATTTGAGCTCGCTCACAATGGGACGCTTTTTTTGGACGAGATTGGGGACATGCCACTTCACCTCCAGGTAAAAATATTAAGAGTATTACAAGAACGAAGAGTCGAGCGTATAGGTAGTACACGTTCAATTCCAGTGGACGTACGTGTGATTGCCGCCACTCACAGAGATTTGGATAACATGGTAAAAACGGGAGAGTTTCGGGAAGATCTCTATTATCGTTTAAATGTTATTCCCTTAACGATTCCTCCACTACGTGAACGTTTAGAGGATGTCCCAACACTAGTCCACTTCTATTTAGATTATTATGCTACCGTAACCGATCGAAAGGTTAGTGGAATTACTCCGGAAGCTATTGAAATCCTATCCCGCTTCACTTGGCCTGGAAATGTCCGAGAACTAGGCAATGTCGTTGAATACTGCGTCACAATGGTGGCTGGAGGGATGATTACTGCTGATACTTTGCCACAAAGGATCAAAACAGACGATAAACCAGAAATCAAACATTCACCGATAAACCTAAAAGTGCTAGAACGGGAAGCGATTATGAAGGCGTTAACTTTGGTTGATACTGAGGGGCATAAGGAAGATGCAGCAAAATTATTAGGAATTAGCAGGGCATCTCTCTATCGTAAGATTAAGGAATACCAAATTGGTGAGAATAGAACTTTTTCTTAGTAGGTATATTGACTTCGAATCTCCATTCTTCCAAGAATCGGCGTTTCAAAGATAGACGTTTGTATCAAAATGAGACTCGCGGGGAAGATTGTCGAATTGACAGCTATTCCAGACTTTTTATGGTTTCAATCCGCTTTATAAGGTGTCTCAAATTGAGAATTGGGATGGCGTGATAATAAATTAATTCTAGGGGAAGATACGACTAATCACGCTAAAATGAATAAATTTAATTTTTAAGATAGCTTGGCATGGTTTTTGCAACATATTAAAGCATGTCGACCATACAGGTTAGCTTATGGGTGAACTGAACTACCATTAATCCAACAGTACTGAAAGGGGAATTTATTTTGAAAATGGATTTTGCAAAAGTTCTTGAACTAGCCAAGAAATATGAACCCGAGATGAGTCGCTTTTTAAGAGACCTTATCGCCATCCCGGGAGAAAGCTGTGATGAAAAAGGGACAGTACTCCGCATCAAGGAAGAGATGGAAAAAGTCGGCTTTGATAAAGTTGAAATTGACCCGCAAGGTAACGTTCTAGGCTATATCGGTCATGGTAAACACCTAATTGCTATGGACGCCCATATTGACACAGTGGGCGTAGGAAGCCTGGAGAATTGGCAGTATGACCCTTATAAAGGGTTTGAAGATGATGAAATTATTATCGGACGAGGTGCCTCTGACCAAATCGGTGGAATGGCATCGATGGTTTATGCTGGAAAGATTATCAAAGATCTCGGCTTAGAAGATGATTACACCCTGGTTGTTGTCGGTTCCGTACAGGAAGAAGATTGTGATGGATTATGCTGGCAGTACATTATTAAAGAAGACAAAGTTGTACCTGAATTTGTTGTCATTACCGAACCAACTGATGGGAAGATTTATCGCGGACATCGTGGTCGGATGGAAATTAAGGTATTGACAAAAGGTGTTAGTTGTCATGGCTCGGCTCCAGAGCGTGGCGACAATGCAATTTACAAAATGGCTCCGATTCTCCAAGAACTACGCAGCTTACATGAAAATCTTATGGACCATCCGTTCCTTGGCAAAGGGAGCTTGACAGTTTCGGAAATCTTCCATACTTCACCTTCGCGCTGTGCAGTTGCAGATAGTTGTTGGATTTCTGTCGATCGTCGCTTAACTGCTGGAGAATCATGGGAATATGCAGTTCAACAAATTAAAAACCTTCCTTCAGTTAAAGCCGCTGGTGCAGAAGTTACCATGTACATGTATGATCGACCTTCCTATACTAACCTAGTTTATCCAACAGAATGCTATTTCCCAACCTGGCTTATCGAAGAGGGACATCCAGTAACCAGTACTCTTGAAGATGCTTACAAAGGATTATTCGGTAAAGATCCAGTGGTAGACAAGTGGACATTCTCTACGAACGGTGTTTCCATCATGGGACGCTATGGAATTCCTTGCATCGGTTTTGGACCAGGACACGAGGACCAAGCACATGCTCCCAATGAGCGGACCTGGAAAAAAGAACTGGTGGATTGTGCAGCTATGTATGCAGCTATCCCTACTCTTTATGTTCAAGACTATGCTGATAAGATGCCAAAGGATACGGAGAACTTAGTTAAGATTGGGTGAGGCGTGATTACTCGTTCGCGCACGTTTCAAAAAAAACCTAATGAACCACACGAGCTGTTGCATCCTGCCAACTATCAAAAATATTAAATAATGAAGGAGATTTTTTATGAAAACGTTGAATGATTACGTTGAAAAATTAAACAAGTTGAATTTTAAAGAAATGTACAACAATGACTTTTTGCTGACTTGGGAAAAATCAGATGATGAGTTAGAAGCTGTATTTACTATTGCTGACGCTCTTCGCTTTATGAGAGAAAACAATATCTCTACTAAGGTTTTTGAAAGCGGACTTGGGGTTTCTTTATTCCGTGACAACTCTACCCGTACCCGTTTCAGCTTCACGTCGGCATGTAATCTTCTTGGACTAGAGGTTCAGGACTTGGATGAAGGGAAATCCCAAATAGCTCATGGCGAAACAGTTCGTGAAACTGCAAATATGATCTCCTTTATGGCAGATATTATTGGTATTCGTGATGATATGTATATCGGCAAGGGAAATGCTTACATGCGTGAAGTTTCCGAGGCTGTACAGCAAGGAAATAAGGATGGAATTTTGGAGCAAAGACCTACCCTAGTAAACCTACAGTGCGATATAGATCACCCTACTCAGTCAATGGCCGACATGCTGCATATCATTCATGAATTTGGTGGTATTGAGAACCTGAAAGGAAAGAAAATTGCCATGTCATGGGCTTACTCACCTTCCTACGGAAAGCCGCTTTCTGTGCCTCAAGGTATCGTCGGTTTAATGACTCGTATGGGCATGGATGTAGTCCTTGCACATCCTGAAGGATATGAGATCATGTCAGACGTAGAAGAAGTGGCCAAGGCAAATGCTGCAAAATCAGGAGGATCCTTCACAAAAACAAACAGCATGGAAGAAGCCTTCAGAGATGCCGACATCGTTTATTCAAAGAGCTGGGCTCCATTTGTAGCGATGGAAAAACGCACTGAATTATATGGGAACGGTGATTCGGATGGGATCAAGGCCCTTGAAAAGGAATTACTGGCCCAGAACGCAGAGCATAAAGATTGGGCTTGCACAGAAGAAATGATGAAGTTGACAAAGGCTGGCAAAGCCACCTATATGCATTGTCTGCCTGCGGATATCACTGGTGTAAGCTGTAAAGAAGGCGAAGTCGATGCAAGCGTATTTGATCGATATCGTATTCCGCTATACAAGGAAGCAAGCTACAAGCCTTATGTTATTGCTGCTATGATATTCTTAAGCAAATTTAAAAATCCACAGGCTACTTTAAGCACCTTGGAGAAAGCTGCAAAGCAAAGAAAGTTTGACTAAGACGTATGAAAGAAAATAACTAGTCAAAGATACCTTGGATATTTTCTTGAATGTGCCTAAGACTAATTAAAAGGACTGAACTAGCATAATGAAAAAAAGAGTTGTTATTGCCTTAGGCGGAAATGCACTTGGTAACAATCTGCCTGAGCAGATGATCGCAGTCAAAAATACTTCCAAAGCTATTGCTGATTTGATAGAAGAAGGATACGACGTAGTGATTTCCCACGGGAACGGGCCACAGGTTGGAATGATTCATGAGGCTATGGATGTCTATGGGCGTTCAAATCCAATGCATCCAACCTTCACTCCCCTGTCAGTCTGTGTCGCAATGAGCCAGGCCTATATAGGCTATGATTTGCAGAATGCTTTGAAGGAAGAACTGCTGGACCGCGGCATAGAAAAATCTATTACCACAGTCATCACTCAGGTTCGGGTGGATGAGGATGATCCTAAGTTTCTAAATCCTACAAAACCGATTGGCCATTTCATGAACGAAGAAGAACTTAAGTTTGCCAAGGAAAAAGGCTTTCAAGTCATCGAAGATTCGGGAAGAGGTTACCGCAGGGTTGTAGCTTCTCCTCTTCCTAAAGAGATCATTGAAATTAAAACCATAAAGAATTTATTGAATTCTGGTGAGATCGTCATTACCTGCGGAGGTGGAGGTATCCCTGTTATCAGACAAGGGCACCATCTAAAAGGCGTAAGCGCTGTCATTGACAAGGATTTTGCCTGCAGTGTCTTGGCGCAGGAAGTTAATGCTGATTACCTGATCATCTTGACTGCCGTAGAAAAAGTGGCAATTAATTTCGGAAAACCTGGCGAAAAATGGCTTGAGAGCATTACAACAGACGAAGCAAAAGAATACATGAACCAAGGGCATTTTGCACCTGGATCTATGTTGCCAAAGGTTCAGGCAGCAGTTGAATTTGCAGCTTCAGGAGACAATCGCACAGCTCTCATTACGCTTCTTGAAAAAGCAAAGGACGGAATTAACGGCAAGACTGGTACAGTTATTAAGAAATAAGTAAACTAATGTTAAAAATTGATTCTGAGCTGAAAAAAAGAGCGCAGAGATGTTCCCATAAGGGAAGCACTCTGCGCCTATTTTCGAAGTTCGAGGTTCGTGGTTCGAAATTGAGCAGCGTAGTTGCGATCTTTGAATAAGTTAAACAGAACTCAATTAAGTATAGAACCCAACTAAATTGAGTTTCCAGATTGGCTTAAAGGAGAAATATATATGGGTATAGTGTTAAACGGTGGAACGATAGTTACGGCTGCAGATATGTATCAAGCAGACGTCCGCATTGAAGGCGAGAGAATTGTGGCCATAGGCTACGAGATCAAGCAACCTGGAGATCAGGCGATAGATGTGGATGGCTGCTTTTTATTTCCGGGGGGGATTGATCCGCATACCCACTTTGACCTGCCGATGGGAACGTTTTCTACAGCGGATGATTTTTTCACGGGGTCGAAAGCAGCAGTACTGGGTGGGACAACGACCATCCTTGATTTTGCCACTCAGTTTAAAGGAGAAACCCTGAAGGCAGCTTTGGGAAATTGGCATGCCAAGGCCGAGGGTAAGTGTTATGTGGACTATGGATTTCATATGGCCATCACAGATTGGAATGAACAAATAGCGCGAGAAATTACGGATTTAGTTCAAGTGGAAGGTGTGCCATCCTTTAAACTCTATATGGCCTATAAAAATATCTTGCAAGTGGATGACGGTGCTTTATTACAAGCTTTACGCCATGCTGGAGAGAGTGGCGCACTTGTTTGTGTTCATTGTGAAAATGGGGATGTCATTTATGATTTAGTCCACGAGGCTGTCGCTCAAGGAAAAACTTCGCCGAAATATCACCCCTTAACTAGACCTCCGGAAGCAGAAGAGGAAGCGACTGCCAGGGTTATTGCCCTTGCCCAAATTGCAAAAGCTCCTCTCTATATAGTCCATCTCACCTGCAAGGGTGCGCTCCAAGCAGTGACGAAGGCTAAGCTGAAAGGAATCGAGGTTTATGCTGAAACCTGCCCACAATACCTTTTGCTAGACGACAGCTATTACAACTTAGAAGGGTTTAATAGTGCTAAGTATGTGATTTCTCCACCCTTACGCCCCATTGACCATCAGCAAGAGTTATGGTCAGGTCTGCAAACGGGGATTTTGGATATTGTGGCGACGGATCATTGTGCGTTTAACTATCAAGGACAAAAAGAGTTAGGTGTTAACGATTTTAGTAAAATCCCCAATGGAGCGCCCGGAGTGGAAACTAGGATGGGTTTGCTCTACACTTATGGGGTAATGACTGGAAAATTATCAATTCATGAATTCGTGGCCCTAACTTCAACGAATGCGGCAAAATTATTTGGACTGTTTCCTCGTAAAGGAACCATTGCTCCTGGAAGCGATGCAGACCTGGTGGTCTGGGATCCGCGCATCTCATCCGTAATTACGGTTGATTCACTGCATCAAAACGTCGATTATACTCCTTTCGAAGGGTTTAAACAGACCGGTCAAGCGACTCAGGTGTTTTTACGCGGTAAGCAAGTTGTTCAAAACGGGCGTCTTATTGAAGAAAAACCCATGGGAAACTATTTACCCCGTAAGCCATTCCTTAAGAGAAAGGTTGAGGAAAATGTATAACATTGATATTAATAACACAGTTTACTCTGTGCAAGAGGATATGAACCTAATAGATTATTTACGCGACGAAGTTCAGGTTACTTCCTTGAAGAACGGGTGTGGAGAAGGCGCTTGTGGTGCTTGCATGTTGCTGGTTGATGGCAAAGCGATGCGAGCCTGCATATTAACAGTCGCCAAAGCATCCGGAAAAAAACTCCTCACGGTAGAAGGACTATCTGAACGTGAAAAGGAAGCTTATACCTGGGCATTTGCCGAAGCCGGCGCAGTTCAATGCGGGTTTTGTATACCTGGTATGATCATCAGCGCCAAAGCCTTACTTGATAAGAATGATAACCCCACATCCCAGGAAATTAAACAGAGTATTCGTGGCAATATTTGTCGTTGCACAGGGTATATAAAGATTGAGCAAGGTATTTTCTTAGCTGCTCAAGTATTACGAGGGGAAATATACCCTAAGTCTTTACAACCTGGGGCTAGAATTGGTACAAGTGTTCAACGTGTGGATGCTCGTGAAAAGGCTATGGGAACGGGTGAATATGTTGATGATATGCATGTCGATAATATGCTTTACGCAGCGGTTCTAAGGACCAAATACCCTCGGGCTCTTGTCAAAAACATTGATGTCTCTGCAGCACGCGCTTATCCAGGTGTGGAAGCTGCCTTAACCGCAGAGGACATTCCGGCAGACCGCTCTCACGGTCATATTTTTCATGATTGGCCGACCATGGTTTCGATTGGAGAAGAAACACGGTATATCGGTGATGCTATTGCCATAGTAGCAGCTCAAACGAAAAAACAAGCCAGAGAAGCCTTGGACTTGATTAAAGTGGACTATGAAGAGCTCAAACCTATTCTCAGTCCGACTGAAGCCCTAGCAGATCAAGCTCCACGTCTTCACCAGAAAGGGAATCTGCTGAGCACGACCAAGGTTAAACGAGGGAATACTGAGGAAGCGTTAGCTAAATCCGCTCATGTCGTTACGAATCGCTATACAACTCCACCTACTGAACACGCTTTTATGGAACCGGAAAGTGCTTTAGCTATCCCTCAGAAAGATGGGGGCGTTACGGTTTATGTTGGAGATCAAAGCGTTTATGACGATCAACATGGGATTATGGCAATGCTCGGCCTTCCCGCAGAAAAAGTACGTGTGATAAGCAAGCTGGTTGGCGGCGGGTTTGGCGGTAAAGAAGATTTGAGCGTCCAGCATCACGCTGCTTTGTTAGCGATTAAAACGAAGAAACCTGTCAAGCTCACGTTTACTCGCCAAGAAAGCATCTTAGTTCATCCTAAGCGGCACGCCATGGAAATGGAAGTTACAACTGGTTGTGATGCAGAAGGTAGACTCACGGCCATGGTCGCCAAAATTGTGGCAGATACAGGGGCCTATGCTTCCTTAGGTACAGCGGTTCTGCAAAGGGCTTGTACCCATGCTAGCGGTCCTTATCAATTAGCGAATGTCGATATTGTAGGGCAATGTGTTTATACCAATAATCCCCCGGCAGGCGCCTTTAGAGGTTTCGGTGTCCCGCAGTCCTCTTTTGCCGCTGAGACAAATATGGACCTCTTAGCTGAAAAGGTTGGGATTTCGCCTTGGGAAATTCGATACCTCAATGCTTTAGAACCAGGAATGGTAAATTCCACAGGTCAGATCACGGACGAAGGAACAGCAATCAAGGAAACTCTACGTGCAGTTCGTGAAGTGTATGAATCCCACCCTCATGCTGCCGGAATTGCTTGTGCCATGAAAAATACGGGAATTGGAGTGGGTCTACCTGATACTGGGCGGGTAAAAATAAAAATCATGAATGGCAAAGCACTGGTGCTGACAAGCGCTGCTTGCATTGGACAGGGTTTTGCTACGATCGCAACTCAGATCGTCCATGAAGCTACCGGGTTATCGATAGAACTGATTGAAGTGGGAGCCCCGGATACCTGTATGACGCCTAATTCTGGTACGACAACCGCTTCGCGCCAGACTATGTTTAGTGGTGAGGCAGTGCGTCAAGCTGCCCTTAAATTACAACAAGCCATGCATAATTCCTCGTTTGAGGATTTAGATGGATACGAATTTGATGGAGAATACTTGGGGGAAACTGACCCTATGGATTCGGATAAGCCAAACCCGATTAGTCACGTGGCTTATAGTTACGCAACTCATGTGGTATTATTAAATGAGCAGGGATTGGTAGAAAAAGTTGTCGCTGCCCACGATGTGGGAAGGGCCATCAATCCGAAAGCGATAGAAGGGCAGATCGAAGGCGGGGTATGTATGGGATTAGGATATGCTTTGCGTGAGGATTTCCCCCTTCTAAATGGTGTACCAACCACTAAGTATGCCAAGTTAGGACTCCTGCGTTCGACTGAAATGCCCGAAGTTGAATCGGTGATTATTGAAAAGAATTCCTCTCCACTGGCTTATGGCGCCAAAGGAGTAGGTGAGATTGCCTCTATTCCAACGGCACCAGCGGTTGCTTCAGCCTATTATAAGTTTGATGGCAAGCTTAGATGTTCCCTTCCCTTACAGGGAACCCCTTATAAGAAGTAGGAGCAATTCATGAATTGCCTCTACAACAGAGTAGAATTTATAGGTAGAGGGTAAATTGAGTGAATTGCCTCTAGGTTAGGAGAAGAAAGTGACTAGTTCAGACATTTGGTCAAGAAATGGTTGCATATCTGGTAGTTTGTGGGATATGATTAGACGTGTACAGGTTGTAACGTTTATAGGAGCTGGAGGGAAAACAACCTGTTTGCGCTCGATCACTCAGGAACTTAAGTCGGCTGGACAGCAGGTGATTGCTACGACGACGACAAAAGTTTTTCCAGAGCAACACATGAACATTTGGAAAAGTGCTGATCCGCCAGAGGAACAAGATGGTGCTTGTTTTTGGTATGTCACGGTAGAGGATAAAAGCGGAAAATGGATCGGTCCATCAGTTGAAGCGGTCGATGCAGCCATCGACGCGGATCGTCTTTCTTTGGGGTGCCATGCAAGTCCAGGTGCAAGTGTAAGTTTAAGTGTTAGTTTAAGAATCGTCCCTAACTTGCATAAACGGTTTTGGGTGATTGAGGGAGATGGGGCTCGGGGGCTTCGTTTGAAGTGCTGGGAGTCCCATGAGCCCCAGATTCCTTTGCGATCAGATTGTGCGGTGCTAGTCTTGGATCGGGGTTTATGGGGAAACGTCCTACAGCCAGATCAAGTTCACCGATCTAAAAGGTGCGCGGACCTTATTGGGCGTGTTTTGAACGCTGAGAGCGCCTGGCGCTATTTCTTGAGATCTCCTGTTTTTGCTCCCCAATATGAGAATCTTTCGTGGGTCATTTTCTTGAACAGTCCCAGAGGATTAGCAGAAACGCCAGATCTGACTGACAATCATGAATTAGTAAGAGATATCGATCTTTTAAGAGATCTTTCTCACAAATGGGCTGAACTTAAAGCGGAAGCTAATCATCTTAAACAGAAACCAATTCATTTGCGACTTGCAGTAGGGAATGCCAAGGAGGGAGTAATTCAGTGGTGCGATTTGTGGTAATGGCTGCGGGGCTAGCCACCCGAATGGGGCAAGATAAGCTGGCACTACCATGGAAAGAAGCCACGGTGCTCGCTTATGTTCTACAGACTGTCCTAGAGGGAATTGAACTACAGCACACGAAGGCTGAGGTTTTTGTTGTAGCTAGACAGCCGATTGAGAGATATATTCCGCCAAAGGGTATAGCTAGATTTAAGTCCTTCGGTGGAATATGGTACCAGGCACCGGGCCCGCAACCTCTAGCGGAGACAATCCGTATGGGCTTGCAAGACTTAAACCCAGAGGTGCAAGAGGTCGGATTTTTACCTGGTGACCAAGTGGGCATATCGGTTCAATGTCTGTCCGCCTGCCTACAGGCAGTCTTCGCTACTCAACCAGACTTTCTAGTACCGATGGCGGGAGAGAAGGCTGGATCTCCAGTATTTTTCCACCGGCGTTATCTATCTGAACTTTTGGAGCTTAAGGGGGAACAAGGCGGCAGGGAAGTCTTATATCGCTACCCAGAACGATGGAGCAAGTTTCCAGTGGAGGAACACATATTTCAAGATGTTGACACACCCGAAGAATACCGAGCCTTACTTAAACTTAATCTTAATCGCTAGACATTTCCATCCATTCTTGAGCTCCTTTAGCGTAGGAGTGAGTTGAACGGTGCATTAGACCTAAGCAGGAAGTATTGAAACAGAAGGTTTTTGTGTTGTGTTCACTAGAAAGATACTGTTTGCGGATTTGGGTAAAGGATTTGCTAAAGGATACTAGTAAGGAGAAACGAGCCGATGACAAAGAATCTCGTTATGAATGGACCGGTCGTATTGGTGCGTGGAGCTGGAGAACAAGCCTCTGGAGTAGCTTGGACTTTGGCTAGAGCAGGGTTTAGAGTCGTAATGACTGAGGTGGCCAAGCCACTCATGGTTCGTTGGCCAGTCTGTTTTGGGACTGCGGTAGCTGAAGGTAGATGCCAGGTGGAAGGAATTAGCGCTTGCCGAGTGGAGCATCCTAAAGAGTGTGAAGTTGCCTGGCAAGCTGGGGAAATACCTATTTTAGTTGACCCTAATTTAGAGAAGTTGCCAGAACTTAAACCTTCTATATTGATCGATGCGATCCTGGCCAAACGAAACCTAGGGACCAAGCGAGATATGGCTCAGCTGACAATTGGATTGGGGCCGGGTTTCACGGCGGAAATCGATGTCGATGTGGTCGTTGAGACGAATCGCGGTCATTTCTTAGGCCAATTGATCTATTCTGGAACTGCTCAGGCAAATACGGGAATTCCGGGGGTTATAGAGGGTTTTTCCAAAGAACGAGTCGTCTATTCTTCACAAGCCGGAGTCTTCAAAGCGCAAAGAAACATTGGAGAACAGATCATGGCTGGGGATTGCTTAGGCGAGATTGAAGATGGAATGGCTAAGGAGAAAATTTTCTCATCGATAAAGGGCGTTTTAAGAGGATTATTGCGAACAGATACTCCGGTTGAAGCGTTTGTGAAAGTTGGAGATATTGATCCTCGGGGGCGTGAGGAATACTGTTGGACAATTTCTGAGAAAGCCCGAGCAATTGGGAGTGCCGTATTACTAAGTATTCTGTCAAGCCACTTACTCGAACCTCTTAGCTTGAAAGAGAACCTATAGATGCCTAACTTAATTGCCTGCTTCCAAAATATTGATAAATTGTAATTATAAAAATCCTATTTTTTTTTATTCTCGGGAGGATAATTCAATTTCATCGCGAATTTGTATAGTGTAATGTGAATTTAATAAAAATTATTTCTCATATATCCCTGATAATAGGGTCAGGGGTTTCTACGAGGCGACCGTAATTGCTTCTCTATGAGCCAACAGATGGTTTATAGAGTTTTATATGCGGTCGTTTTTTGTTGTGTTCAAATATTGAGGGGGTGGGGAAAAAATGAAGTATTTTCAACCGCAGAGCGTGAGAGAAGCTGTGGAAATTGCCCGGACATCCGAGGCTGACTTTTTGGCTGGGGGAACCGATCTAGTACTTCATATGCAAACAGGTAAAATTCAGCCGATCGCCCTCATTGATCTCGGCAAAATTTCTGAGCTGAAATTAATTCGGAAAACGCCAGAGTATTTAGAGATTGGCAGTATGGCCACGTTTGCTGAACTGGGACAAAACGAACTTATTGATAAGCATGCCCATGCTCTCTGGCTCGCTTGCCAAACGATGGGCTCTCCTCAAATTCGTAATCAAGCGACTCTTGGTGGGAATTTGGGCAACTGTTCGCCTGCCGCTGACGGTCTACCACCGCTGCTAGCATTGGGTGCAGAGGTTGAGCTAATTTCAGGGAACGGGGACGAGGTAGTTTCTTTAGAACGATTATTAAGTCGTACGCCACTTCTTACCCAGGATACTCTCATCCGGGGATTCAGGATTCCTTTAAAAGGTTTACAAAGTGGGTTTGCAAAGCTAGGTCGACGACGTGCTTTAGCCATTGCTCGTCTCAGTGTCGCAGTGGCAATCGAAATAGAGGGTGATCTGGCTACCGATGTCCGAGTCGCTTTGGGCGCAGTGGGCAGACGGGCGTTCTTAAGTGAATCTCTCGCTCAAGAATTGAGCGGTCAGGAAATAAATGAGGCTTGGATCGAAAAAGGGGTCGAACAAGTACAAAGGATTGTTCGGGAAGCTTTAGGGGCTCGAGCGTCAGCTCCGTATAAACGGGTAGCGGTAGCCGGGGTCTTTAGAGAGGCACTTGCTTCATTCATTCCAGAAGGGGGTTTAAAGGCATGATGGACATGAAACTAGTTGTCAATAACAAGCCCTATACCTTAAACATCGATCCCAAGGAACGTTTAATCGATGTGTTGCGCAATCGCTTAGGTCTGATGGGAACAAAAGAGGGATGTGGCGAAGGAGAATGTGGTGCCTGTACCGTTATCATCGATGGGAAAACCGTCAACTCCTGCCTAGTTCTCGCTGCTCAAGCGAATGGAAGTGAAATTACCACGATTGAAGGAGTAGGGAATCGGCACAAGCCTCATACGGTTCAAAAAGCGTTCGTCGAAGTTGGTGCGGTACAATGTGGTTTTTGTACGCCGGGGATGGTGCTTTCTGCTAAAAACCTCCTCGATAAGAATTCGCAGCCTAGTGATGATGAAATATCTGTGGCCATGTCGGGAAATCTTTGTCGTTGTACAGGGTATGATAAAATCCTGCGTGCCGTTAAAATAGCTTCTCAGGAGGGAAAACAATGAACACGAACGTAGTGGGTTCCCGTGTTATCCGAGAAGATGCGTGGGGGAAAGTTTTCGGACAGACCAGATTCCCAGCGGATGTGAATTTGCCGGATCAACTCTATGGAGTCATCCTACGAAGCCCCTATCCCCACGCTCGGGTTCGCAAAATCCTGACCGATAAGGCGATGGAGTTAGAGGGTGTGGTCACAGTCTTAACGGCAAAGGATGTTCCGCATAATTCCCATGGTGTGCTTTTCCGTGATCATCCGGTCTTAGCGGAGTATATACGCATGGTCGGAGACCCAGTCGCCGTGGTAGGTGCTGAAACTCTTGAAATTGCCAGAGCTGCTGCTAAACTCGTTGAAGTTGATTACGAAGTGCTACCTGCGGTTTTCGAACCAGAGCAGGCTATGTTGCCAGAGGCGCTCCCTCTTCATCCCGAGATCAAGCCAACTAATGTCCTCTACCATATGCCAATCCGCCGCGGAACGATGGAAGAAGGTTGGGCTTTGGCAGATGTGGTGATAGAGAACGACTATAATACCCAACATGTCGACCATGCCTTTTTGCAGCCTGAGGCAGTGCTCGCCTATGTAGATGAACGAGGACACATGGTAGTACAGACTGCAACCCAATACGCCCACTATGACAGAGGCGAAATAGCCCATGCATTAGGACTCCGCTTTAGCCAAGTCCAAGTCAAAACCTTAGCAGTTGGCGGGGCTTTTGGAGGACGTGAAGACATTTCGCTCCAGATTATTGCCGCTTTAGTAGCTTGGACAACGCTCCGACCTGTAAAAATGGAAAATCTTCGGCACGAGTCGTTTTATTCTCATTCGAAACGCCATCCGATGCGGATGCATTATAAGACTGGGGCAACTAAGGAAGGCAAACTAGTGGCCATGGAAGCAAAAATCATTGGAGACTCTGGTGCTTATGCATCCTGGAGTATCAATGTTTTGCGTAAGTCTGCCGTACATGCTACCGGACCCTATGTCATTCCGAACGTGTCCATTGATAGTTATGCTGTCTTCACCAACAACCCCTATTCAGGAGCAATGCGTGGTTTTGGAGCGGCTCAAACAGTCCTAGCCTATGAGAGTCAAATGGATCTCTTGGCCAAGGCGTTGGGGATTACTCCCCTCGAAATTCGCTTACTCAATCATTTTAAAATGGGAAGTACAACAGCCACTGGGCAAGTTTTAACAGGTAGCATCCCACTTGATCAGTGTCTGGCAAAAATCGCACCCTATCTCCAAAAGGGGGAGGACAGGTTATGAAAAAGCGGGGAATCGGTCTAGGCTGTGCCTGGTATGGGACAGGTTATGGGAATGGCTTCCCAGACGTCTCGAGTGCCTATGTGGAAATTCATGATGATGGCTCAGCGACGGTCCTGACAGGGGCGGTCGACGTGGGTCAGGGAAGTAATTCGATTTATGCTCAAATCGTTGCCGAAGAACTTGGACTTCAAGCTCAGGATATCTGTGTCTATTCTGCTGACACGGATGCTACACCGGATTCGGGGACAACCGCCGCGACTCGACAAACCTACAATACGGGGAATGCTGTTTTAAGAGCAGTTCGTCAAGCAAAAGTTAGTTTACTGGATTATGCTGCTCACAAGTTTTCTTGTCCAACGGCTGAGGGGATCGAGCTGAAAGAGGGCTTTATAGGAGTCAAAGGAGATCCATCCCGTCGAATGCCTCTCGAGGAAATGGTCTTTCAGGCGCGTTTGCAAGGTGAGCGCTTTATTAGTGCAGAAAGTTCGACAGCGCGTTCAACTCCGGTAGATCCTGAAACCGGGCAGGGAGCACCGTACTGGCCTTATGCGTTTGGCTGTCAGGTAGCTGAGGTGGAGGTAGATACTGAAACAGGGATGGTTCATGTCCTTAAGGTCGTCGCTGTTCATGATGTAGGAAAAGCCCTCAACCCTACACAAGTCGAAGGACAAATTGCTGGCGGTATAGCTCAAGGAATTGGCTATGCATTGCTTGAGGAGCTGGAGTTACAGGAGGGGAAAATCAAGAACCCAGCCTTATCGAGTTATTTGATTCCCACGGCCTTAGATGTGCCTAATATAGAAGCCTTTTTTGTAGAAGAAGCAGAATGCACGGGTCCCTTCGGCGCCAAGGGACTTGGAGAACCCGCAATGCTTCCGACGGTTGCGGCGGTCATCAATGCTATTGATGACGCTGTGGGAGTGAGGATCACATCATTACCAGCGACGCCAGAAAAAATTCTGCTAGCACTTGCAGAGAAGAAGGAGGGTATGGGAGAACCGTAAAATCCATCCGCAGCAAGACGCCACACTTAGTTTAATAAAACTAGTAGGTTTAGCTTAAACTACCCAAGTAGAAATGAAGAAAATGATAAAAAATCCTATTTTAATGGGAGGGCTGTTCATGTCAACCGTTACAAATAAGAAGAATCCGCCGTCAGACAAACCAGAAGGCTTTTTAGAAAGGTTCTTTCACCTTAACGAATTAGGCTCTAATGTACGAACAGAAGTTTTGGCGGGGGTAACCACATTTGTTACCATGGCCTACATTTTGTTTGTTAACCCGATAATTTTAAAGGACGCCGGGATGCCGATTAGTGCCACCTTTGCCGCCACAGCCATCGCTGCAGCATTTGGTACCCTGATTATGGGCTTGTATGCCAACTATCCGATTGCCTTAGCACCGGGAATGGGTCTTAACGCCTTCTTTACGTACACTGTTGTTCTTGGCATGGGGCTTAGTTGGCAAACAGCACTTGGTGCAGTTTTCATTTCAGGTGTTGTCTTCTTTCTCATGACGGTCACGAAAGTTCGAGAGTGGATTATTGAGGGTGTCCCTCCCGTCTTACGGATTTCTATCGGGGTAGGAATAGGCTTGTTTATTGCATTTATTGGACTTAAAAACGGTGGGCTTATTGTAGCTGACCAGGCCACGTTTGTAAAATTAGGCGATATGAAGTCAGCGGGCGTTATCGTTACTGTCTTCGGTCTGATCTTTACGGGCGCGTTGATCGCTAGGAAAGTTAAAGGCGGTTTGTTGATCGGTATCGTAGCTACGACATTGTTGAGTATGATAATGAGCGTTTCTCCGTATCCAACTGGAATATCCAGTTTTATCTCAATGACCAATCCTTTGGCAGCCATTGCACCAGTGGCCTTTGAGCTGGATATTTTAGGAGCTATTAGTTATGGTTTCATTTCAATTCTCTTTGCCTTTACTCTTGTAGACTTGTTTGATAATATCGGTACCTTGCTTGGAGTATCCCGTAAAGCCGGTCTATTAGACAAGAACGGGAATTTGCCCCGTGCTGGAAAAGCTTTGATGGCAGATTCAGTGGGAACGATGTTCGGAGCTGCCGTGGGAACTCCTACAGTAACGTCTTATATTGAAAGTGCCTCCGGTGTTGCTGAGGGCGGCAAAAGCGGACTGACTGCAGTTACCGTAGCAGGTCTATTCTTTGTCTCCCTTATTTTTGCTCCTCTAGTTGGATTGATCCCTGGACAAGCAACTGCACCTGTTCTAATTTTGGTGGGTGTCTTGATGATGGCTGAAGTTGTCCAGATTAATTTTGAAGACTTTACAGAAGCTTTGCCTGCCTTCATGACCATCGTCATGATGCCTCTAACCTTCTCGATAGCCCAAGGTATCGCGTTTGGATTTATGTCTTACACCCTCATCAAATTAGTGAGCGGCAGGCATAAGGAAAACAATATGGTTATGTATGTCTTCACGGTGCTCTTTATCATCCACTTTATTATCGGTGGTCATTAATCTAACTTGCAAAGTAGTTTGGAGAGATGTGGCAGGAACACATCTCTCCATATAGAAAATTTTGGTATAATTTTTGGTCTATATGAAGTATAGTTAATCTAATTTAGGAGCTATATTGACGTGCGGCTTACTAAATAAACTTTAACCCAGCTCGTATTATTAATCTCGGACTTTTATATAGTCTTAGGTAAACCTAACGCTTGGCGCCTTTCGGTCGCTTTCGTATAAAGGGGAAGGATGGAATAGGATGCGTATTCTCTTTAAAAATGCAAATATTGTGACTATGAATGCACATCGTGAGATTATTCAGGGTGATCTGCTTGTCGACGGATCAAGGATCGTGGCAGTTGGAGGAGTCATTGAACAGCCAGCCGATCAGGTGATTGACATTCGTGGTGACCTGTTAATTCCCGGTTTGATTCAAACTCACATTCATCTATGTCAGACATTATTTCGAGGACAGGCCGATGATTTAGAATTATTAGACTGGCTGAAACTAAAAATTTGGCCGCTAGAAGGTGGACATGACCCAGAATCTTTATTTGATTCGGCATTACTTGGAATTGGTGAATTGTTCCTTGGAGGAACGACGACAATTGTAGACATGGAAACTGTGCATCATACGGAACATGCCTTTGAGGCTATCCTCTCCAGTGGTTTGAGAGCTCTCAGTGGAAAGGTTATGATGGATGATTGCAATGGTGATATACCAAGTTCCTTGCAAGAATCGACAGAAGATTCCTTACAAGAAAGCGTCAACTTATATGAGAAATATCACGGGCAAGGGAATGGCCGCCTCGAAGTGGCGTTTACACCTCGATTTGTTATTTCCTGTACCGATACATTATTAAATGAAGTATCACGAATTGCTCGTGAGAAAAACGCCTTTGTGCACACCCACGCCTCTGAAAACCGTTCGGAAATTCAGATTGTGGAGAGTACACGGGGGATGCGTAATATTATTTATTTGGACAAAGTTGGGCTGACCGGTCTAAAGTTGATCTTAGCACACTGTATCTGGCTGGATGAAGCAGAAAAAGAAATTTTGACCCGGACAAAAACGAGAGTTTCCCACTGCCCTTCTTCAAATTTGAAATTGGCATCAGGAATTGCGCCGATTCCAGAACTTATCAAACGCGGAGCAGAGGTATCCTTAGCTGCAGATGGGGCACCCTGCAATAATAATCTCGATGGATTCCGAGAGATGCGTCACGCAGCCTTGATCCAAAAACCCCTTCACGGACCGACCGTCATGCCAGCCCATCAAGTATTTGAATTAGCCACACTAGGCGGGGCACGGGCTATAGGTCATGAACATGATTTGGGAAGTTTGGAAGTTGGGAAAAAAGCGGATTTGGCAGTGGTGAGCTTACAGGGGTTACACACTTGGCCTAACGAACATGTCGATGTTTATTCACAACTTGTCTATCAGGTAACGTCATCCGATGTGCGCCTTACGATGGTGGATGGACAAATTGTGATGAAAGACCGACAGCTTCTAACGATCGACGTTCCTCGGCTTAAAGAGAGCTCGACACGGAGTCTAAACCGTGTCATGAAGCGTGTAGGACTTGCGTAAGGGACTTGTATGGCACACAAAGTCCATTTCCATGTGCAACGTCTAAGGAAGCAGGGATGATTCTTAAATGCAAGTTTAAGAACCGTCCCTGACTTGTATTTGGAAGTCAGTATGATAGGAGTGTAGATAAGCATGTCGAGTTTTAGGCAGCGAATGGATGAGGCCCGGGGGCTGGTAAAGATTGACTTGGTTCTGAGAAGGGCTAGGTTAGTCAATGTTTTTTCGGGTGAAATTCATGAAACGGAAATCGGTATTCATCAAGGATACTTCGTCGGAATTGGAACGTTTAATGATGCGGAAATGGAATTGGATTTGAACGGGAATTATGTTGTTCCTGGCTTGATCGATGGACATGTTCATATCGAAAGCTCGCTGCTCAGTCCTGAAGAATTCTGTTCACTCCTTCTTTCTCACGGTGTAACAACGGCTGTCGTTGACCCTCACGAAATCGCCAATGTTATGGGGACCAAAGGAATTCGTTACATACTCGATAGTCTCGATACCTTACCCTTTAATGCCTATGTTGCTCTACCTTCTTGCGTTCCTGCGACAAGCTTAGAAACATCTGGGTCTAGACTTGGAGCAAAGGATTTATCCGAGTTTTTAGAACATCCTAGAGTAATAGGTCTTGGGGAAGTTATGGATTTTCATGGGGTAATCGAAGCACTACCTGACATGGTGGAAAAGTTAGAACTACCTCTTTCCTTTAAGGATGGTCATGCCCCCGGAATATCAGCGCAGGATCTCAACGCCTATTATCGGGCTGGAATACATACTGAACATGAATGCTCAACGGTTGAAGAGATGAGAGACCGTTTACGCCGCGGGTTCCATGTTATGCTCCGAGAGGGCAGCGCCGCTAAAAACCTCTTGGACCTCTTACCGGCAGTGACGAGTAAAAACTCTGGACAATGCCTTTTGGTAACGGATGATCGTCATCCCACTGATCTAATCCATGAAGGAAGCATTGACCATCTGGTACGTTTAGCAATTAAAGCAGGGATGAACCCAATCCAAGTCATTCAAATGGCGACCATTAATGCAGCTCGGGCAACTGGGCTTAGTGGCTTGGGTGCAGTTGCTCCTGGGTATCAAGCGGATTTTGTCATTTTAAAAGACCTAGATCGCTTTGAAATTGAGGAAGTGTATTGGCGCGGAGTAAAACAAAGTACTAGAGGGGAGCGTCCACGGTTTCCACACTTTAGTGTTTCAGAACTCACGGAAAGTGTACATCTTGGGAATTGGTCTCCTGCAAAACTTAGAGTATCAGAGAAACGGAATCTAGATCTTGAGTTAGATCCAGATTCCGATCCAGGTATAAATCCAGGTACAGATCAAGTTAAAGATCCAAGTTTCGCCCAGGTCCAGGTTATTGGGGTCCAAGGTCATTCCCTAGTTACTTCAGCCTTGGTACGGAAACTTCCAGTCAAAGACGGATTTGTTCAAACAGATGCTACTCAGAAAATAGCGAAAATTGCGGTGCTCGAACGTCATCATGGAACAGGAAATGTGGGTGTCGGATTTGTGGAAGGACTAGGCTTGGATAAAGGAGCTATTGCTTCTACTGTAGCCCATGATTCTCACAATCTAGTGGTCGTAGGTATGAGCGATGAAGAAATGAATCTAGCCATCCAGACTTGCGTAGAAATGGGTGGAGGGCTTTGTCTGGTTCATGGGAATCAGGTAATCGGGAAGATCTCCTTGCCGATTGCGGGTCTCATGACGGACCAGGATGCCGAAGTAGTTGCCCAAATCCTAGATGAGTTACACGAGCAAGCACTAACTCTAGGAATCAGTAAGAACGTGGATCCTTTTATGACTTTAGCCTTTCTCTCACTGCCTGTGATTCCAGAATTGAAGATAACAGATTTAGGTCTGGTCGATGTGGATCAATTTCGACTGACGGAGACAGTTTTCTGATACTCCGCGCGACTAAAGTCGGCGGGTTCTTAGGTACATAGACTTCCGATCTACTCTCGCTTACTGGCATGGTATTTCATCGGCAAGGTACAACATATAAGGACTGGTCTGTCACCACGCGGGGTGATCCAGAGATTTCCCTAAGATTTTACTACCAAACAGTCCATTGACCATATTAGCGGTAGTATGACGCCCGTATCATGACGCTTTTTTGGGGTTAGTTAAATTCCCATGCTGACTAGTTTACGGTTCGTTGAGGTTTTTAGTCGTTCAATCTCTCTATCGTGAAGTGTCTTGAATCTCGAGTAGGTTTCAAGGCACTGTTGGATGTGTTCTGTTTAATGATTTTTTATTGAACGATGAGGCCGCCATCATCCCCGTGACTGAAGTCAGGGGCTTTCGGCTACGATCGTAAAATCGATTACTGAAGAACATGTTTAAAGATTATAAATAATGATAGAAAAGCCTTCTTCGGTAAAGAATAATTTGACGGGAGAAGGCTTTTTAGGTATGATTTAAAAGTTGTTGACGCGTCGAAACGTGTAGTTTAGTTGAAAAGAAGGTAATATAATAACGAATGTAGTCGGATATAAGTAAACTAGAAAAGTGACTAAGAAATGCAAGTAAGAAGATCAACAACAAGGAGAAATACTTAAGGAAATTAGAGAAATTGATAAGAAATGAAGGTGCTATTTTTGAAACAAGAAACTCCAAAAAAACGTGAAGGTTTTTCAAGTAGTATTGGTGTCATCGCGGCTGTACTCGGTTCCGCGGTTGGATTGGGTAACATATGGAAATTCCCTTATGTCACAGGGGCAAATGGCGGCGCTGCTTTCATATTGGTCTATTTATTGTGTCTCGCTGTGATGGGTTTGCCGGTGATGTTATCTGAACATTTGATTGGTCGTCACACGAAAGCGAATGCAGTTGGGGCTTTCAAAGCTTTGCAACCAAGAAAACCTTGGTACTTAGTGGGAAGTGCAGGAGTGCTAAGCGCCTTCTTAATTATGGCCTTCTACACATGTGTTGCTGGATGGGTTTATGCTTATATCTTTAAAGCGGCTGGTGGGACACTCCTTTCCACCAAGCCAGAAGAAACATCTCTTGTCTTTAACACACTTGTGTCTGGAGTAGGGGAACCCTTGTTTTGGCAAGTGTTTGTCTTACTTGTGACTGGAGCCATCATCATGGCTGGGGTGACCAAGGGAATTGAACGGGTAACAAAAATTCTGATGCCACTACTCTTTATCCTGCTTATAGTTATAGATATCCGATCTTTGACCCTCCCAGGCGCGGCAGAGGGACTCTCCTTCTTATTTAAACCTGATTTTTCAAAGATAACCGTTAGTGTGGTTTTAGCTGCCTTGGGCTTAGCTTTTTTCAAGCTGAGTGTTGGAATGGGTGCCATGATCACCTACGGTAGTTATGTGGGTGAGAATGAAAACCTTCCCAAGATGGCCCTTAAGGTGGCTCTTGCGGATACGTTAGTTTCTCTAATGGCGGGTATTGCCATTTTCCCGGCTGTCTTTGCTTTTGGGTTTGAACCGAATGCGGGACCACCGTTGCTGTTTATCACCATTCCCACGGTCTTTAGTTCCATGCCCTTTGGCAGTGTCTTTATGGTCTTGTTTTTTGTCTTAACGGCAATAGCTGCTACCGGAGCCATGTTATCTTTACTGGAAGTTCCGGTTGCCTATCTAACAGAGCAGTACCATTGGTCAAGGCGAAATGCCACTTTGTTAACTATTTTTGGCATAGGTCTACTAGGATCGACGGCGACTCTTTCTAACAGCATCTTGGCTAATGTCACAGTCTTTTCTATGAATTTCTTTGATTTCTATGACTTCACGACGTCTAATGTACTTCTTCCCCTAGGGGGCATCTTTATTGCCTTATTTGTGGGCTGGCAGTGGGGGCAGGACAAAGTTTATCAGGAAATCTCAAATAATGGTCAAATTAAAAATATGGGATTAGCCTCGATATTTCTGTTCTTAGTCAGATTTATTGTTCCAGTCGGGATAACTTTAGTTCTTTTAGCGGGTCTAAAAGTTATTCAATTTTAAATTGTTTTAAAAAAAACTAAGAGCAATTGCTAAGAAAAGTCGATTTCTGTGCATATGCAAGGATTGCGAGGTGTCTTATAGGACTAAAGGGAAAAATTTTTGAAACAGCTTAATCCCTAAAGGTTTTTAGGGAATTTTGCCGAACTAAATCGTTTAGAGGCAAATAAGACGAATTTTGGGTAGGGTGAAAGATCAATGCGTTTGGTAAATACTCGTTATGTTCAGGAAGGATCTATTCTTGCACGACCAGTGATCAACTCTTCTGGTAGGATTTTATTACAGTCTGGAATACGCGTGACTGCTTCATATATTGACCGATTAATAAGTATGGGTTATGATGTCTTATTTATTCAGGACGATCGACTGGATGACGTGGAATTTCATTTAGCAATTACAGGTCAAACCCGTGAGGTAGCGTATAAGACAATTCAAAATGTGAGCAATTACATTGAAAGTGGTTTGCAAAGTTCTTTCGTTGTGGCAAACGTTCGCTCGACTGTTCAAGAAATGATCAATGATCTATTGTATAGCACTGATATTCTGGGAAACTTATCGGAGATTCAAGGATATGACGATTACACGTTTCACCATTCAGTCAACACTACCATTATTTCACTCGTATTGGGAATTGCTTCTGGATATTCTGAACAGAAGTTGATAGAACTGGGTATGGGTGTTCTCATGCATGATATAGGCAAGATCATGATCCCAGCGCAAATTCTAAATAAGAAGACGCCGCTAACCGAAGAAGAATTTGAGGAAATCAAAAAGCACACGACAAATGGATTTGAAATTCTTCGTAAAAACCACGACTTTAGTTTACTATCTGCTCATGTTGCTTTTCAGCACCAAGAAAAATGGGATGGGAATGGTTATCCTAGGGGGCTCAAAGGAAGCAAAATCCATGAGTACGGCAGGTTAGCGGCTGTAGCAGATGTGTATGAAGCTCTAACAAGCAAACGAGTTTATCGGAAGGCTATTGAGCCGAATGAGGCCTATGAATATATTGTTTCTCAAGCGAATACACATTTTGAGCCGCGAATCATTGAAATCTTTAAAAAGCATATTTCCGTTTATCCCTCTGGGTCTGGTATTCTCTTGAGTAATGGTCAAAGAGGGAATGTTGTAAAACAAAATACTGCTTTTCCGAATCGTCCCTTTGTGAGAGTTTTTTACGAAAATGAGAAAACGCTGCCGTTACCCATTGATTATAATTTGGCAGAATATCCCTCACTGATGATCGTCGCGGTGGATAATCGATAAGTTTTTTACCGGTATTTATAAATGAGGCTTAATGGTGAATTTGTTCACAAGTAGATGAATAATGATTTAGTAATAGATCATTAAGTAATAGATCATTAAGTAATAGATCATTAAGTAATAGATCATTAAGTAATAGATCATTAAGTAATAGATCATTAAGTAATAGATCATTAAG
>NZ_JUEE01000093.1:0-10015 GCF_000802135.1 Desulfosporosinus sp. BICA1-9 | reverse complement strand
TTAGTCCTTCGTCTATGGTAAATATGACATGACGATGATTGACTTGTACGACCTCTTCCACGATCATTCGGCTCCATTCCTCGGTCTCGCCACTCGAACAAGTTGTGCAAAACCGTCCTTTACAGCGATACGGCACGATCCTTACATCATGGCAACCTTCACATACCAGAAGCTTGAAACCATTTTTTGGATCCCCGCATCTGTGAAATTTCTCCACCTCTTTTATAACGATGGCTCGTAAACGTTCTTTATGCTTTTCTGAGAACGTTTCCCAATGCTTATGTTTATCGAAAAATATTTCTCTTAAAATGTTCTCTTTCATACTTCTATAATACCAAATTCGCAAGTAAAGGGGGGACCCTAAACTTATACTTTCTGATACGTTAGAAAAAACCTCCCTGTCGGAAGGCTTTTTCTAATATTGAAGCATTACTTATGTGTAATGCTTCAATATTAAATTACTTGTGGATTATTGAGTTCGTGACGATAATCACAATCTCCTGTTAGCTTTTCTGTTTGGATCCACTTTTTCCGACAGTAATTCATGGCTAACTTTACCATGCCCTCAGCCCACTCAGGGCTGCCTAGTACATGAATGTGATTATAGGCAGCAAAAACGTTCTTATAACAAATTCCGTCATTTTGCCCATTTATCCCATGCCCTCGCTGAACCTTATACCCAAACTTCATATCTGGAGACAAGTTTACGATTCGAGAATTATGAAACTCATGCCCCTTAATTACTGTTCCATCTGCAAACCACGACTGATTAGTCGTTGCTTCCATAAGCGTATACCCATGCCCTTGGGGCTTCGCTTCCATTTGGGTATCGAAAGGAAGTAACCCGACCATTTCATAGTTTTGCGAAGAGACTTGAATTGAGCGACCCAAATACATAAGTCCCCCACACTCAGCATAAATTGGCAGACCCATTTCTCCAGCTCGTCTAATATTTGCACGCAAGAGCTTATTTTCTTCAAGCTTAGCAGCAAATACCTCAGGAAATCCTCCTCCAATATAGAGAGCATCAATATCCTCAGGAAGTTGACTATCAATAAGAGAGTTAATAAGGACAATATCAGCTCCTAAGGCTTTTAAGGATTCGATGTTTTCTGGATAATAGAAACTAAAGGCTGTGTCCTGAATAACCCCAATTTTAGGTGTGATACTTTTATCTATAATAGAGTATTTTGCTAAATTGGAGACTATAGTCTGAGGAAACTGAGGAAGTTGAGGGGCGTTTTGAGCTAACCTGAGAACTTCTTTTAGGTCCACATGTTCACAAATGACATCCGCAAAGTAATCAAGTAAGGTTTCTGTCTCATCTATTTCACCATTGGTAACAAGCCCTAGGTGACGATCAGGGATGCATAAGTTGATGTCTTTAGGGATAGCACCAACCACTGGGATTTTACAGAACTCTTCGATGGCCGCGCGAGCCATTTTTTCATGGCGAGGCCGTGCCACTTTATTTAAAACTACACCAACAATTTGAACATCCGAATCAAAATGTTGGTAGCCCATCACCATGGCCGCAACACTACGGGTCATACGAGTGGCATCCACAACTAATAAAACGGGCGAACGGGTGATTTTGGCAATTTCAGCCGTCGAGCTGCTTCCACTCAAATCTAAGCCATCATATAGTCCCATTGCGCCTTCAATGATTGTGATAGACTTGTCCAATGCTTGATTAGATATGGACTTGCATAGTTCATGTTTGTTCATAAAAA
Source organism: Desulfosporosinus sp. BICA1-9 (assembly GCF_000802135.1). NCBI lineage: Bacteria > Bacillati > Bacillota > Clostridia > Eubacteriales > Desulfitobacteriaceae > Desulfosporosinus > Desulfosporosinus sp. BICA1-9. Next base: position 8,282 of record NZ_JUEE01000093.1, on the reverse strand, counting down.
ATGAATCCAAGTTTCGACAAGTACACCTAGCTGCAGCCGTATGCCAACTAGCGTCAATATAGTCAGGCCCTTTTTTAAAGGGTTGAACTGCCATACCTTGTCGAGCGAATGCTCTGAGCAAACCTAAGGTAAAGGTTGTTTTTCCACTTCGACCCTGAGGTGCTCCAATTACTAAGCGAGGGACATTATTGATACTGCATTCATTCATATCTGTCAAGGAAACCATCGTACCCACACCTTTCTTTGGAGAAATTTCGGTCAGGAAAAATATTCAATACCGATTTCGCAATTTGAGAGATAGTTTAAAGGAATCATACTTATCATAATACAAGCTTCATATGGATTGTCAATCATAAAATTGACCATCCTGAGGCCCGTTCTTATAATGCAGACTTCAATTAATCTGCATTATAAGAATATGGACATTTAGGATGGTCTAATTAGGAATGCGTTAATCCATTCTAACAGATAAGAATCAAGATTAGTCTGGAGTTTGAACCTTACCTTTTAAGCAAATAAAGGTTGTCGTGATGTAGAGATATTCAACGAGATCTTCTGCAGTAAGTTCCTTTACTGCATTATCCACATCGCTTTTTGTCGCACCAATAGCTACTGCGACGTCTCTGCTCTTAGCTTTTTGGACTTTCGCAAGGTATTCCAGAACCTTGGCTTTGACTGCGGGATCTGCTGGTCCTCTTGCCATTTTAAATACCAACTTTCTAAATTTTTCCTCAGATTAGTACTTAAATGATGCTGAAGTACGGAAGGTTTCTCTGGAGAAGATATAATCGTCAATCAACATATCTGAGAATGGAAGCTCAGCCAAGCTGAAGAATTTCTCCCAACCAATCCGCTCAACCCACTCACCCACGCGCTCTCCTTTACGAGCATTAGCAATCCAGAGTTCAATAATTTTGCGAATTGCTTCAGTCGTCTCAGGCCAACGAGGAGCAGTGTTAGGAAGGAATGGAATTACCATACGGGAGAAACTAGGGGCTGAACGAGCATTCGAGGTTTTACCACCAATAAGAATCGCAATACCATCATTCTTAGGATCGTAAATCTCCATTCCTGGGGACATGGTATAGCAGTTACCGCAATACATACATTTATCTTCGTTAACGACAACGCTCTTGTTCTTAGGATCTGGACGAATAGCTCCTGTAGGACAGCTAGCTACGAGACTTGGAATCTCAGTTCCTTTACGAATGACATCATGGTTGATACGAGGAGGAGTTCTATGAACACCAACAATCGCGATATCACTGCAGTGTGCTGCTCCACACATATTTAAGCAACAAGCTAAGCCCATTTTTAATTTTGCAGGGAGTACCATGGTATTGAAATACTCATATAAATCATCCATAACGGCTTTAACGACACCGGAAGCATCGGTAGCCGGAGTATGACAGTGTACCCACCCTTGAGTGTGAACGATATTGCTAATGGATTGACCTGTTCCACCAACACAATATCCTTTAGAAGCTAAATCGTCAAGTAGTGGTTGAAGTTTAGCCTCATCTGAAACTAAAAATTCAACATTGTTCCGGGTTGTGAAGCGTAGAAATCCGTCACAATATTCGTCAGCGATTGTACATAAATCACGTACAAAATCAATACTGACTAAACGAGGGGAACCCACGCGAACACTGTACAGTGCTGCGCCACTTTCTGCAACATGTTTGAGTACACCGGGTTGGGGAATTTCATGATATTTCCACTGTCCATAGTTTTGTTCTACAATCGGAGGAAGCATCTTTTTATAATGCGGAGGTCCTTGATCTAAAACTGCCATCATTATCCACCTCTCGTTAGCTACTTTTATTTTATAGTTTAGAGCTTCGATCCATCGAGTGCCGTTCCAGACCTGTCAAGATCATCTTGATCCCAGAATACATATGGGTTAGCACGTGGTCGGAAGACCATTTGCGGTACAGGCTCGACTTCAATTCCTTTGAGGAATTTGGTCATTCCTAAGCGATAAATTGTTTCACCAATCCGCTCGCGTGATTTACCGTGCTCATCCCACCACTCCCAGATGCGACGCATGAGATCCTTAAAGGGCTCAAAGTCATCTTCTGTCTCCATTTTCATGAATGGAACAATTACCCATGACATAAAAGCGGACTGAACAATGGTGGACTTTCCGCCAATCAAGATGGTAGCACCTTTTTCTTTTCCTGGATGAATAGCTTTGGTCATCATATTAATACAATGCATGCAACGTGTGCAATCTTCACCGACAATGCTGAGCTCTTGAGTCTCTGCATTGAATGTCAGACAGCGGGTTGGGCATTTGTCACAGACCATTCCTTGAACATCAAAATTATTAGCTACATACTCTTTTACAGCATCCTGGTCGATGATTAATGTATCGCGCCAAGTACCTATTACAGAGCAGTCAGAGCGAGCAATAGAAGAAGTACAGTCATTAGCGCAACCAGAGAACTTAATTTTGCTCTTATATGGCCACATAGGACGATGAAGCTCATCCATGAATTCGTTCGTAACATTATAGCATGCTTCAAGGGTATCATAACAAGCATGCTCGCAACGACCAGGTCCAACGCAGCAGTTAGGGGTTCTTAAGCAAGAGCCTGAACCACCGAGGTCAAACCCTGCATCACTAAACTCGTCGAAAATAGGTTGAATTTGTTCCGTTTTGCAGCCCAGAAGAATAATATCCCCTGTGGAACCGTGCATGTTGGTCAAACCACTTCCATGTTTCTCCCAAATATCACAAACTGTACGAAGTGTTTTCGTGTTGTAGAACCATCCAGATGGTTGAAGCAAGCGGATCGTATGGAACTCAGCAACATGTGGGTATGTTTGAGGCTCATCAACATAACGGCCGATTACACCGCCGCCATAACCTCTAACTCCAACGATACCACCGTGTTTCCAGTGTCCTCTGCGCTCATTATAGGATCTTTCCAAGACTTGGAGTAACTCGCCTGCAGCTTCACTTTTCACCGCAGCTCGCTTAATTTCCGTCACAAAACTGGGCCATTTACCTTTTTCAAGTTCGTCCAGTAGTGGCGTTTTCTTTTCTGTCATGGCACACCCTCCGTCTTCAAGTTTATGGGGTTTCTTACATTTCAACAATGCTGATAGCACCAGTTGGACAAACTGATGTACAGCTTTCACAACCCATGCACTCTGATTCGTCACCGATTACATGAGCTTTGTCCTCGCTAAAGCCAAGCAGGTGAGCTGGGCATCCTTCAGTACAAGCGTCACATCCAGAACACACATCTTCATCGATTGATACAATAAACACAAATTACACCTCCTTAAACTATTAAAGAGAACAATTAGGAGAACTATTAGAGACTACATAGAGTACTGGGAGACTGGGAAACTTTTCACTTGTGTAAATTAACACTAGTCCATGTACTTAATTTAACACCTTGAGTTCTATTCGTACAATATATAATACAGATTGTACTATACAGAAAACTAATTATGAAATCTATAACTCTATTCTTGACTTTTATAGGCATTCAAAACGGAGATACCTCCTTGTAGATAAGCCACCTGACGCACTTCTTTTCCTAATAGCATACGCACTGCTTCATACCCTCTGATACCTAATCCACATACTGTGACAATCAAAGAATCTGTTGGAACCTCTTGCCAACGCTCCCTTAGTTCTCCCAAGGCTATGACCTTTGTCCCCTCGAATGGTAGAGGGCTGGCACTCACTTCTTCCGGTTCACGCACATCAAGAATACATAACTTCTCTCCTGCATTTAAGCGTTTTACAACGGATTCAGCAGTGATTCCTTGCGCTAACCCCAGACGTATGTTTTCCAAGGTTGTAGCAGCGTGTATGAGCACATCAATTGCCGTGGCAAAGGGTGGCGCATAGGCTAGATCTAGATCGATTAAATCCTCTACTTTCGCACCAAATTTTAAAGCGGTCGCCAAAACATCCAGCCTCTTAACACTCTCACCAATACCACAAACTTGGGCTCCCAATAATCGACCGTTTTCCTTTTCAGCAATTAATTTAATCGTAATATTGGCATGCATGAGGTAATAATGAGTAGAGTCTAGTCCACTACTGACACTGGTTACGACGTTATAACCTCGTTTTCGAGCTTCTTCTTCTCCCAAACCAGTGCGCCCAATATTAAGTTCAAATGCTTGAAGAACAGACGTCCCCTCTACAGGTGCAAAGCGGCTGGGCATTCCAGCGATATGATCTGCTATGACTCTACCTTGTTTATTGGCGGTTGAGGCTAAAGGAATGTAAACAGGCTCTCCTGTAAGCAGATGACGTTGTTCTGCACAGTCTCCGCCAGCGTAAATTGCTGGATCATTTGTTAACATGTGCTCATCGACTTGAATTGCACCTGTAACTCCAATCTTCAGTCCGGCTTCGTGAGCTAACTCCACTTCAGGGCGGACTCCGGTAGCTATCACTACCACATCAGTATCAATTGTTCCTTGTTCCGTTAAGACACGGCAGACATTTTCTTCAAGATCTCCTTCTAAACCAAGCACTCTACAGGATAGGCGAATGTCAACCCCGCTCTCTTTCATTTTACTCTCAACCAGTTTGGCCATATCAGCATCGAGTAACTTAGGCAGCACCTGAACTTCTGCTTCGCATAAAGTGACTTTTAATCGAGGACTTGCTAAGGCATCTGCCGTTTCAATGCCGATCAGCCCAGATCCCATTACAGTAACATGTTTGACCTTTTTGGCTTTGATCAATTCCTTGAGAGTTTGGGCATCGTGTGGATGGTGAAGCGTAAAGACCTGGCCCAAATGCACACCAGGAATTGGAGGAATACTGGATTTTGCTCCTGTCGCAAGAACTAAATAATCATAAGGCACGGTCTCTTCAAGACCTGAATTAAGGTTACGAATATAAACCTTTTTTTCTTTTCTATCGATTTTTTCGGCTTTAGTTTGAGTAAGGACATTGACATCTTTTTGGTTTCGAAAAAAGTCTGTATCCCTCATCAAGCCATATGAAGTCTTCATCAAGTCATCTAATTGGGGTACAAAGTTACCCACATAAAGTGGTAGTCCACATGCCCCATATGAGATTAGACTTCCTTTTTCTAGAATAGTGATCTCAGCATCGGGATTTACTCGCCTTAAGCGTGCAGCAACTTTAGGACCGATTGCAACTCCACCAACAATAATTACTTTCATGTTCAACTCTCCCCCATTTATTTATTTTTTCACAAGCTAAAGCTTAATGAACTCACAATTTCAATGTCCGGAAAGATCAATGAATCTTGAACAATGGACCATTTCAGATAGTCTGAAATGGTCCATTAAAAGCTTCCAGTTTAAAAACTGTAAGATCCGATTACTCTAGAAACTCTAGGAAAGGTTTTTCCATACTTACCATGGCATTGACCATGAGTTCTACTAAGCCACCATACTGAACGTTGTATTTCTCGGTGACTTCGTAATGTTCCAAAATAGCCCGCATAGCTCCTTTACAGTTAGAACAAGGAGCGCAAATGTATTTTGGAATTGAAGCATCTTCAATCGTATCTTTGAAAGCTCCTAGGATTTGGTTAAATTTCATCCGGGACGCCACTTGATCTCTGAACTGAGGGAAGTTCTGGGAGTTCATAATGGCGAAACCGCTTCCCCCACCACAGCAGTAGTTATCAACTCCATGGGGAGTCATTTCTCTAAACTGAGGAGCAATTGCTCTCAGGATATTCCGTTGAGGTTCAACAATCCCTAATTGTCTCACGACATTACAAGGATCGTGCAGGGTCACAGGGAAGTTATTTTTACTGGGATCAAGTTTTAGTCGTTTGTTCTTGACCATATCCCAAAGCAGTGGCAGACAACTTTCCACTGGAATCTTAGCATCTCCATACGCCATGCGATCACCGACCATCATCGAAGCCTTATGGGCATGTCCACACTCTGCGACCACAATTCGGTTGACTCCAAAATCTTTCGCTACTTTCATCTGCATCAGAGCAATCTGTTTAGCCTGATAATCGTCATACCATAGTCCATAATTGACACTGTCATACCCCATGATTTCACTGCTAAGGGTCCAATTGATGCCTGCTGCATCAAAGAGAAGGGCAAAAGCTACAGGGTTTTCCGGCCATGCCATAAACTCGCCTGCATTATGCAATACTAGTATATCCGCGCCTTTTTTATCGACTGGGAATTTTAACTTAATGCCGAATTTTTCTTCGGTATCTTCTTCCAGAAACTCCAGGGTATCTAAAAAAGCCGGCTTGCCTAGGCCAGTCGAAGAACCGGTCTTAATCTGAAGCATCGTACCTTTTGTATGCAGAGGAGTCGGCGCAATGCCCATTTCTTGGCTGAAAATCTTACGAATTTCTTTGGTAAGGATGGCATTATCCAAGCCCAGGGGACAGGTCTGAGCACAGCGTCGGCAGAGATTACAGCGATAGGCTAATTCCCCCAAACGAGCAATTGTCTCCCAATTTACATCGATATCTGCGCCAACAAAGCTGCCCAGCAGTTTTCCACTCGTGGTAAAATACTTTTTCAAAATTTTGCGCAGGACCTCGGAACGATAAATTGGTCGGTACATCTCGTTGTTCCCCGAGGCCGAATATATATGACAGGCGCCTGAACAAGTATCGCATTTAGCACAGTATTCAAAGGACAATAAGAGCGGTTGTAGTACTCCATTATTAGCATCGGAAAAGATTTTTTCTAAGCCGCTGAGGAACTTCCGGACAAACTCGTCTTCTTCCTCTTTAGATTTGGGACGAACTAAGGTATCGATACCAACATAACCATCTAGCGACGTACAGTATTTTTCTTTCCAGGCAGGCTTAGGATCCGTGAGCGGGGGTTCCATTCCGGGTTTATCATAGGGCGCTAATAAAGGCATTAACTGATCAAGTTCCAGTTTAATCAGTTGCTCATCCGATCGTCCCATATCTTTTGGACGTAAATCTTTTTGATTTATCATACTTAGATCCCCTTTTCCATATAGTTAATCCTTAAGAATTGGAAGATTGGACGTTATTACTTGGATACGGTCGGTGGCTTGATATGAGGGGCAGACCAAGAGGTGGTTGGGCGAAAAGTCGAAGCTTTTTTGACCTTTTGCTCAACTTCACTGCCTTTAAGATTAGGATTATTATCCCATAGAACCGTATGGAAGGTAAAATACTTCCCAACATAGTGACTCATCTTACTGATAGGAATATAAGTTAGCATAATTCCAACCAAAATTATGTGTAAGGTGACTAGGCCACTGGCTTCAAAAGGCGTAAACGTGATGAGGTTCGAAGTTACTACTCGGGCAGTATGAAAGGATAAATCACTGCCCCAGGTGAGAACCCCTGTGAACAGAGCTGCAAAAAGCAGTAAAAGGTTAAAGTATTCTTGTGGAGTTGTGTATTTTTTCAAGGTATTATCGAACATCCTGCGCAGAAATAATAATCCAGCCCCTAAAGTACCTACTGCGAGCCCGCAAATCCCAGTAACAAGCGATAAATAGTAAATTAATAGACCCCAAATACTTGGACTATTCGCAGCTACACTAATTCCATTGATGGCAGTCACCGCTCCTACGACCAATAATATGGTCCAAGCCATGAGCAGGTAAATCCCTAAGTGCAAGGCATAAGAAATCCACCAAAAAGGTCGTTGGTTTTCAAACAACTTTTTGATGAAAAGAATCTCTTTTAACATTTCTATGACTTCCCTCACATGAGAAACTTCGTGAGGCTTACTCCACCACGCTACTTCCTCATAATAGGAACCCCCATGTTCAAACCCTTTTTCTTTAGGTACAGGATAGAGTTCCATTCTCCCATGCAAGGGCATTTTTGCAAATTGAAAAACTTTGTAAACAGATATTCCGAGAAAAAGGAGTATGGATAAGTACGCAATCAAACTAAGAAACATAAACCCTCAACCTCCCTACACTTGTTATTATTTTAACTATTTTAGTCTAAGTGAGTTTTTGATGCTTGTAAAATTATCATTTCTCATAATACCATCGCATAAATTGATGACAATATTTGTATTAGCAATTAAGAATTCGTTGAATTATCTGATATACCCTTTAAATACTTTATGAAAATCAAAAAGAGCATCTCCGAAGGAAATCCTTACAGAAATGCTCCTTAATATTATAACTCAGATCTTTAGAAAATCACACCAAGGGCAATAAGAATAAGAATTGCGATTGCAATAATCCCTACGCCAACACAACTTCCTAAACCGCAACCTGCTCCGTATCCGTACATGAAATTTCCTCCTTCCAAAGTTGACATGGATTTTAGATTCTTATTTTAAAA
>NZ_JUEE01000092.1:0-23330 GCF_000802135.1 Desulfosporosinus sp. BICA1-9 | reverse complement strand
TTGAGTATTTCTACTCAACAAGCTTGTGGGCAACACATTAATGATATTTTCCCTGAGTTTTCTGTTCCTAAAGTGTTGAGCTTTGGACAACATTATGCCGAACAAGAAATCAAGTTTAAAAACAAGGAAGAACTATGCTTATTTATCAGTACGATTACACCTATAAAAATGGATCAGGAAATTATCGGTTTGGTTATTTCCTTCCGAAGCATTCGTGAGCTGCGAAAATTAGCAGGACGATTGATTCGAGAAGATCGCAAATATACTCTTGACGGAATATTAGGGACCAGTAAAGCGATGACTATGCTTAAGCAAAAAATGCAACTTGTCGCTGCAACAGACTCGACAATCTTAATTACAGGCGAGAGTGGAACCGGTAAAGAGTTATTTGCCCGAGCTATTCACGAAGAAAGCCATCGAAAAAACGGCCCATTTATCGCCATAAATTGCGGAGCTATTCCGGAGGCGCTCCTGGAGAGCGAACTTTTTGGGTATGAAGAAGGAGCCTTCACGGGAGCTAGTCGCGGTGGTAAACCAGGAAAATTCGAACTAGCGGATGGTGGAACAATATTTCTCGATGAAATTGGTGACATGCCGATGCATCTTCAGGTGAAGTTGTTACGAGTGTTGCAAGAAGTCAGAATTGATCGGATCGGTGGAGTAAAACCAGTGTGGGTCGATGTCCGGATTATCGCTGCGACAAATCGCAATCTCGAAGAAATGATCGAAGAAAAACTATTTAGAAGTGATCTCTTCTATAGGCTAAGTATTATTCCTTTTTATATTCCGCCGTTGCGTGAACGGAAAGAAGACTTGATGCTTCTACTCTATCATTTTTTAGATAAGTATAATCTGATCCTTGGCAAACAAATAACTGGTTTTACACAAGAAGCCCAGAGGAAAATGCTAACATACCCTTGGCAAGGGAATGTAAGAGAACTTGAAAATGCAGTTGAGTATGCAGTCAATATTGTCACGAAAAATGTTATTGACTGTACTTGCTTGTCCTCTCGAGTCAATGACTATTATGAACAGAATGTCAGTCTACCCAGAGGGGATGTCCAACCAACCTTAGCTGAGTTAGAGAAAAACGCCATCCTAGCTGCTTTGAAAAGGTTCGGTAGCAGCGGTCAAGCTAAAGAGAAGGCGGCCGATAGCCTGGGCATAAGTAGATCTACTTTCTACAGAAAGGTAAAAGATCTGGAACTAGAAGATAAAATAATTACCAAATATAGATAGATACAAGTTTAATACCCTGTTAGATTAAATGTCCCGAAAAAGGACCCAGCATTATAGTGTGCTGGGTTTGCTTGTTAAACGTACGATTGGAGTATATCTATTAACTCTATTAAATAATTATTTGTAGAATTTCAAGTTCTATAAATTTATATTTTATATTTTTAGTTTTTTGGAAGATTATTTGCTTGCTGATTATCAAAAATCCCTAAAACGGGATTATTGAATCCTATAATAGGATAATCGAGAATCACTGGAGATCCACTAAATATCGGCATTTAGCAAATTAGAAATAATTAATATCCCAAAATGAGATTTCTATTACAATCTGCTTATAAGGCTAAAATCGTTAAAACGGCTCAAAATGCAGGTTTATGCTAGATATTAGAATTGGCACAATATTTGCAATGATCATTAAACGGTTGAACTGTTGGATTTAGCGAAGGGGGTAGAAAAAAAGAAATGCCATATTATTATGAAGAAGTTTGATAATAAACGCTCTAAGCGAGTTCGATAAGTCAGAATGCATTAGAATGACCATCAGTCATCCTAGTTGGAAGGTGTAAGAATGAAAAGCAAAGTATTTGCCTGTTACACATTAGCTGATGAATAGATAATCTTAAATAGTAGAAGGAGGAAGGCAAATGTTAATCATTGGGGAACTTATCAATACAAGCAGAAAAGCTGTTAAACCTGCCGTTGAGCAAAGGGATGTGGCCTTTATTCAGGAGTTGGCGAAAAGGCAAGTAGAGTCTGGGGCTCATTATGTAGATGTTAACTGCGGTACTATGGTGCATGACGAGGTTGAGACGATGGAATGGCTTGTTCGCACTATTCAGGAAGTAGTATCGGCACCGCTTTGTATTGATACACCCAGGACAGAGGCAATGGAGGCCGGACTTGCCGCTATAAAGAATGGTCAGCCCATGGTTAATTCCATAACGGCAGAGAAAGAACGCTACGCCATGGTCTTACCTTTGGTTCTAAAATATAAGGCAAAAGTTGTAGCATTGTGTATGGATGACACGGGTGTTCCAGAATCTGCTGAGCAACGTATTGCGATTGTGCGTAAATTAGTGGGGGATCTTACAGCAGCCGGAGTTCCGGAAGATGATATTTACCTAGATCCGCTTGTCACCCCAATCAGTACGGGAGATGGGTGTGGTAACGATGTTCTAGATACAGTCCGTTTTATTCGTAAAGAATATCCTCGTGTTCACGCGGCATGTGGCCTAAGTAACGTTTCATATGGGTTACCTAACCGCAAGATTTTGAACCAAGCCTTTATGATTCAGACAATGGAAGCTGGCATGGATGCCTATATTCTTGATCCACTTGATAAAGCAATGATGGGTTTTGTTTATGCCTCTCAGGCTTTATTGGGACAAGATTCATTCTGTATGCAGTATTTAACTGCCCACCGTAAAGGGTTGTACGAATAGAGATAGCCTGACAATACATCTCAGCAAACATCGAGAGGAGCGTTGCGAAGGAATTTTAAACTGATGGTTTAAAAATTATAGGATACGGGTGAGGTTATGAAAGCTATGCGTGAGAACTTGTATTCACCGTTGTTTGCGTCAGAATTAGAATCAAACCAATCCTATGTCCAACAAATAGCAGATGTTATTTCAGCAGTGATAGAATTTGAGGTTGCTATTATTGATGACAACTTGAAAGTCATTGCCGGGACAGGAAAATACAAGAGTGAGATTGGGATTGTTTATGGAAAAGGATCGATCACAAAGTATATCGTTGACAACGGCGGTTATTTTGTTTTAGATGACGAACCTCTTAAACACAGCATTTGTAAAGATTGTCAGCAGAAGATAATCTGCAAACTCAAAGCCGCAATACTATCTCCAATCATCTTGAACGGCAATATAATTGGCACAATTTCAATTTTTGCTTTTGACGAAGTGGAAAAGCATGAGCTGCTTGCTAATCGAGACAAGTTGCAAGACTTTTTGATGAAAATAGCAGCTTTAACAAGTAGTAAGATTGGTGAAAATCAAATGCATGGTCGCCTCTCATTAATGGCCAACCAATTTAGCGCAGTCATTAACTCTATTGTCGAAGGACTCGTAGCGATTGATCATGCAGGTTTTATAACCCATGTTAACAAGTCTGCCGAAAAGCTATTGAGTATTTCTACTCAGCAAGCTTGTGGGCAACACATCAATGATATTTTTCCAGAGTTTTCTGCTCCAAAAGTTCTGAGCTTTGGACAACAATATGCCGAACAAGAAATCAAGTATAAAAACAAGGAAGAACTCTGCCTCTTTATCAGTACCATAACACCCATCAAAACAGATCAGGAAATTATCGGTTTAGTAATTTCCTTCCGAAGCATTCGTGAGCTGCGAAAATTAGCAGGACGATTGATTCGAGAAGATCGCAAATATACTCTTGACGGAATATTAGGGACCAGTAAGGCGATGACCATGCTTAAGCAGAAAATGCAACTTGTCGCCGCAACAGACTCAACAATCTTAATTACAGGCGAGAGTGGAACCGGTAAAGAGTTATTTGCCCGAGCTATTCACGAAGAAAGCCATCGAAAAAACGGCCCATTTATCGCCATAAATTGCGGAGCTATTCCGGAGGCGCTCCTGGAGAGTGAACTTTTCGGGTATGAAGAAGGAGCCTTTACGGGAGCTAGTCGCGGTGGTAAACCGGGAAAATTCGAACAAGCGGATGGAGGGACAATCTTTCTCGATGAAATTGGTGACATGCCGATGCATCTTCAGGTGAAGTTGTTACGAGTGTTGCAAGAAGTCAGAATTGATCGGATCGGTGGAGTAAAACCAGTGTGGGTCGATGTCCGGATTATCGCTGCGACAAATCGCAATCTCGAAGAAATGATCAGTGAAAAGTTATTTAGAAGTGACCTCTTCTATAGGTTAAGTGTTATTCCGTTTTATATTCCGCCGTTGCGTGAACGGAAAGAAGATTTGATGCTTCTGCTCTATCATTTTTTAGATAAGTATAACCTGATCCTTGGTAAACAAATTACCAGCTTTACACAAGAAGTTCAGAAAAAAATGCTTGTTTACCCTTGGTTGGGGAATGTAAGGGAACTGGAAAATGCAGTTGAGTATGCAGTCAATATTGTCACGAAAAATGTTATTGACTGTACTTGCTTGTCTTCTCGGGTAAATGACTATTATGAACAAAATGCCAGTCTATCAACAGGGGATGTTCAACCTACCTTAGCTGAGTTAGAGAAAAATGCTATTGTAGCTACATTGAAAAGGTTCGGTAGTAGCGGTCAAGCTAAAGAAAAGGCGGCTGATAGCCTAGGCATAAGTAGATCTACTTTCTACAGAAAGGTAAAAGATCTGGGGCTTGATATCAAAATTCCTAAATAGAGATAGTCATCCTAAGTTGAGATTCGCCAAAAGGCATTATCTATGGGAACTCAGCGATAATATTACGGTTTTCGTTCTTATATTGAGACAACAGAGTTATTGGATGGCTTTTTGGATAGAACTAAGCAGTCTGTCTGAAGAGCTTTTCAATTTTGTTCAGAAAATTTTTTAAAGAACTATATCAAACTTAAACATGGCTGACCTAAAAACTGTGCCGCTGAAACAATGATTAATGCAGGATTTTCTGCTCGTTTAGATTGACAATATAGCATAATAAAGCGAGAAACAAAGCCTCTTAACTTAATGAGTATGCATTCATTAAGTTAAAGTGGCATGCTTATTGCAAATAAATTTAATATTCAGAAAAGATAATCATACATCTCTGAACGCAGTTGGAAACCAAATTTTAATTATTGTACTGCGATTAGGCAAGATGGAGGGGGAGTGCCCATGGTCAAGTGAACTCCAGATGATCGAACTAAAGAGAAAGATTAAGGAGGAACGAAGTATGGATGAAAAAAAGAGTTTCCTAGGAAAAATTGATCGGACTATTTTTTCAATTTCTGCGATCATTATGGTTCTGTTTGTTTTCTTTACATTGCTTCAACCTAAAGCAGCCGGTGCAACTTTCAGCGCGGTACAGAAATTCATTACGGACAATTTCGGTTGGAGTTATTTAATTGGAGTAACTTTTTTCCTATGTTTTGCTATATTTTTAGCGTTAAGCAAATATGGCAAACTTACCCTAGGCAAAGATGGAGAGAAGCCTGAATACAGCACTTGGAGCTGGTTTGCCATGCTCTTTGCAGCTGGTATGGGAATTGGCCTTGTCTTTTGGGGAGTAGCTGAACCCATGTATCACTATTCGGCTCCTCCTTATGGCGAGAAATCGAGCGTTGAATCAGCTCAAATTGCCATGCGTTATGTATTTTTCCATTGGGGCTTACATCCATGGAGTATTTTTGCCGTAGTCGGCTTGTCAATGGCTTATTTTCAGTTCCGTAAAGGTTTACCAGCTTTAGTCAGTTCCTCTCTTTATCCGCTACTTGGAGAGAAAGGAATAAACGGTTGGGTTGGCAAACTAGTCGATATTCTTGCAGTATTTGCTACGATCTTTGGGGTTGCTACCTCACTGGGATTAGGTGCTACTCAGATTGCTTCCGGTTTAAATTATGCCTATGGCCTTCCCACCGGGATGACGACAACTGTCGTTATCATCGTAGTGATTACGGCATTATTTATAACATCGGCAGTAACTGGAATTAATCGAGGGATTAAGTTCCTTAGTAACGCTAATATGGTACTAATCGCTATAATTGTGGGTTTTATACTAATCGTTGGGCCAACTCGGTATATTCTTAACGGCTTTACCGAAACTTTCGGGTCTTACCTTCAGAATATTGTTCAAATGAGTTTTTGGGCCGATACCTTCAAAACAAATGATGGTTGGGTTGGAGGATGGACCATTTTCTACTGGGCATGGTGGGTTGCCTGGGGTCCTTTTGTTGGGGCATTCATTGCGCGTATTTCGAGGGGCAGATCGGTCAGAGAGTTTGTCTTGGGTGTAGTCATTGCTCCTACTTTAATGAGTTTTCTGTGGTTGTCAGTCATGGGCAACAGTGCCCTGTTTGTTGATGTTGTTCAACAGGGTGGGATTGCCGCTGCAGTGGCAAAAGATATGAGCACAGCCATTTTTGCCATGTTCCAGTACTACCCGATGGCGAGCATTCTAACCATCTTGACCACCTTGATCATAGCGATCTTCTTTATTACCTCGGCAGACTCGGCTACATTTGTTATGGCTATGTTAACTTCGGGTGGGGAATTAAACCCTAAAGCCGGGCTAAAGATTACTTGGGGTGTGATTGTCGGTGCTGTAGCCATCGCCTTGATGATAGCTGGTGGATTGAGTGCGCTACAGACTGCCTCCATTGCTGCAGCCTTTCCGTTTATGATCGTCATGTTTGCCATGGTAGTATCACTTACAAAGGCCTTTAATAAAGAATTTGATCAGGAAAGTGTTAAACAAGTTAATAACTATAATGCACCCACAAAACAAAACAGTAAGACAGTTTAAACAATCAACATATATATGTACTTTCATTAAAGGGTTAAAACTTTAGTGAAACAAAGACCCACATCATCAATAGTGGGTCTTTGTTTGTTAAACGTACAGTTGGCTCTGCTTTAAAATAGGTATTGTCAAATGAACAATCTTTTAAACAGGCTATAAATTTCTTTAAATTGTCCCTGCCTTGTGTGATCCTGTGTGATTAGGATTACCAATAATCTTAAAAAGAGATTATTGAATCCTATAATAGGATAATCGAGAATCCCTCCGACATCGGATATATCACAGAATTTTGGGAAGTGGATGATATCAATATCCCAAAATGAGATATTTTAGTAATCTGGAAAACGCAAACAACGCAAAAAACGGCTCAAAATGCTGATTCTTGTTCATTATTATAATTGGCACAATATTTGCAATAATCTTTAATCGGCAAAATTATTAAATTTAACAAGGGAGGTAGAAGCAGAAATGCCCAATTATTATGAAGAGATTTCTCAAAACGTCATTACCGGTCAACTTGACCGAGTTAAACAACTGACTCAACAGGCCATCGAGGCCGGAAGTAACCCTGTTGAAATTATTAACCAAGGACTAATCCCGGGAATGAGTGTCGTAGGAGCACGATTTAAGTCCGGTCAAATGTATGTGCCGGAGGTCTTAATGTCGGCTCGGGCTATGAATGCTGGTATGGAGCTAGTCAAACCCCTCATTCTCAGTGAAGATATCCCTTCAGCGGGCAAGGTGGTCATTGGAACGGTCAAAGGCGACCTTCATGATATCGGGAAAAACTTAGTCGGCATGATGTTAGAGAGTGCTGGCTATACGGTCATCAACGTAGGAGTGGATGCGGGTCCCGAGAAATTTTTACAAGCGGTCAAGGAGCATCAACCGGGTGTGATCGGAATGTCAGCTCTGCTCACGACGACCATGTTGGCCATGAAAGATACGATCGAACTCTTAAAAGAGGAGGGCCTGCGCGACAGAGTAAAAGTAATGATCGGTGGGGCCCCGATATCTCAGGACTTCGCCGATGAAATCGGGGCCGATGGGTTTGCCCCGGATGCAGGGTCTGCAGCCGATCTTTGTAAGAAACTTCTAGCTTAGTAGATTGAGGAAGGAGAGTGTGTGACTTGTCAAAAAGCCAATACGTTAGGGCCAACTATCAAGTAAATACGACACCACAGTTTAAGGTGTTGAGCGATGATCAATGTGAAACCATCTTAAATGGTGCCCTCGAGGTGCTGGAGCGAACGGGTGCTGAAGTACACAGTGAAGAGGCCTTAGAAATTTTCAAAAAGGGAGGCTGTTGGGTTGATGGCAATACGGTGCGTTTCCCATCTCACCTCGTCGAGTGGGCGATCCGTAGTGCACCTTCACGAATTGTTATTTCTAATCGAAACGGTGAACGAACCATGTTCTTGGAAGGGCAGAATGTTTATTATGGCCCAGGACCCACGAATACTTACACCCTCGATCCCTTTACTGGGGAACGACGGCGTCCCCGGAAGTCTGATACGTTGCGGGCAGCGATTACGGTCGACGCCTTGCCTAATATATCTTATGCCATGGATTGCGGAACCATCATGGATGTCACACCGACGTTAGCAGATGTTCATGCGTTTCAAGTTATGGTCGAAAACACAACCAAACCCATTATCCATTGGGGTTTCGGGATCGATCAGTATCAGGACATCGTGGATATGGCTGCAGCAGTGGCGGGAGGCATGGAAGCCCTGCAACGCAATCCCTTTATTATCCTTTATTCAGAGTCTAGTCCCCCGTTACGCCATTCGTCAGAGGCCATTGATAAAGCAATATTTGCAGCCAAGGCCAATATTCCCGTCATATATACACCCTGTACTTTCTCAGGTGGAGTGGCTCCTGCCACGATGGCAGGAAGTCTCGTAATCTCAGTGGCCGATTTCTTGGTAGGACTGGTAGCGGGTCAATTAGTCCGCAAAGGTTCATCCTTTATCATGGGTGGACTAATTTCCACCATGGACATGTCAAGCACGATTTTATCCTATGGAGCCGCGGAATTAAGCTTACTTTCGGCAGCCTTAACCTCTGTCGCCCGCCACATGAAAATACCGATGTTCAGTACGGGTGGTTGCACGGATGCCAAAGTGATCGACACTCAGATGGGCATTGAAGCAGCCTTTTCAATTCTGATCGCCGGTTTAAGTGGCGCAAATATTGTTCACGACTGTAGCTATATGGAGTATGGTGCCACCTCTTCCTTAGAACTCATGACCATGGATGATGAAATCATTGGCATGGTGAAGAAAATTCTAGGTGGTATTCTAGTTGATGATGAACACTTAGCCGTCGATGTTATTGACAAGGTCGGCCCGGGTGGTCACTACTTAGCGGAAGACCATACCATGGCCCATTTCCGTGAAAACTGGGCACCCACCCTGATCAACAGGCTCAGGTATGACGGCTGGAAGGCAGAAGGCTCTAAGTCCATGGGACAGCGGGTCAAGGAAAAAACCCAAGCTATCATTAATAATCATAAACCCGAGAAACTAGCAGACAGTGTGATTGCAGAAATTCAAGCAATTGTCGATAGAGCGGAAGCGCGGGAAGCGAAGAAGAGTTCAAAATAGGGAGGTAAAAAGAGATGGCCAATTATTATGAAGAGATTTCTCAAAGCGTCATTGCCGGTCAACTAGATCGAGTCAAACAACTGACCCAACAGGCGATCGGGACGGGTGACAACCCGGTTGAAATTATTAATCAAGGGCTGATCCCGGGAATGAGTGTCGTAGGAGCACGGTTTAAATCCGGTCAAATGTATGTGCCGGAAGTCTTAATGTCAGCGCGGGCTATGAATGCTGGTATGGAGCTAGTCAAACCCCTCATTTTAAGTGAAGATATCCCTTCAGCGGGTAAAGTGGTGATCGGAACGGTCAAAGGTGACCTTCATGATATCGGAAAAAACTTAGTCGGCATGATGTTAGAGAGTGCAGGCTTTACAGTCATCAATGTAGGGGTGGATGCGGGTCCAGAGAAGTTCTTACAAGCGATTAAGGACCATCAGCCGGGTGTGATCGGCATGTCAGCCTTGCTCACGACGACCATGCTGGCTATGAAAGATACGATCGAACTCTTAAAAGAAGAGGGCCTGCGCGACAAGGTAAAAGTGATGATCGGTGGAGCTCCGATATCTCAGGACTTTGCCGATGAAATTGGGGCCGACGGGTTTGCCCCGGATGCAGGGTCTGCTGCGGATCTTTGTAAGAAACTGCTAGCCTAATAAGTTTTGAAAGGAGGATGACAATGCCTGTAAGAAGCAATTACGTACAAAATGCTAGCCCGATGTTCAGCATTCTTTCCCCTAGCCAATGTGATGAAATATTACTAGCGGCTCAAGAGGTTCTCGAACGTACGGGTGTGACTGTACATGATGAAGAAGCCCGTGATATATTAAAGAAAGCAGGCTGTTGGGTCGACGGTATCCTAGTTCGTATCCCTTCAGCGGTCGTAGACCGGGCGTTAAGATCTGTGCCTAAACGGGTGACTTTTTGTAATAACCGAACGGGATCTAGGGATGTCCTGCTGGAAGGGCACAACGCATATTTTGGCACCGGCTCCGATACTCCGTTCACCATCGACCCTTACACCGGAAAGCGCCAACGTTCTACGAAAGAATCGGTGAGCAACGCTTGTAAAGTGATAGACGCCTTGCCAAATCTCGATTTTGTCATGTCCCTGGGTATTGTTCAGGATGTGCCGCTTCTTATCTCGGATCGCCATCAGTTCGAGGCTCAAGTGCTGAATACGAGTAAACCCATTGTAACCACGGCCCATGATATTTATGGCTTCGCCGATATTATTGAGATGTGTGAAATTATGGCCGGAGGGGTTGAGGAATTACGGCGCAATCCCTTTATGACGCTTTACGCAGAGCCGATTTCTCCTCTGCAACATGCTTGGGAGGCGGCCTCCAAACTGATTTTGGCCGCCAGAAAAGGGCTGCCCGTGGTTTATACGCCTTGCGTTATGGCTGGTGGAACAGTCCCTGCTACGATGTCAGGCATACTCACCCAAGGATTAGCAGAATCCTTAAGTGGGTTAGTGCTTAATCAATCAACCCGAGAAGGTTCTCCGTTTATTATGGGCGGAGTGTTTACGATTATGGATATGTCCAGTACCATTTTCAGCTATGGTTCACCGGAATTCAATCTGCTCATGTCTTCGTTAGCGGATATGGCTCACTACCTTAAATTGCCAATGTTCGGGACTGCTGGCTGCTCCGACTCCAATTTAGTCGATGAACAAGCGGGAATAGAAGCGGCTATGTCCATTGCCATGACGGCCCTCTCTGGACCTAATCTAAATCATGATGTCGGGTATATTGAATATGGTTCCACATCGTCCTTAGAATTTCTAACGATTAACAATGACGTGATTGGGATGGCTCGTCGTTTAGTGCGCGGTATCCAGGTGACCGATGAGACCCTAGCCTTAGATCTGATTGATAAAGTAGGTCCACGAGGACATTTCTTATCCGAGGATCACACGATGAAACACTTTAAAACTGAAACATATTATCCAAGTCTGATTAATCGTCAACGTTATGAGAGTTGGCAGGCAGACGGAGAAAAAACTCTCTTCCAACGAGCCAATGAAAAGGTTAAAGATATCATAGAAAATTATGAACCAGATCCACTTCCGAAGGATGTTCAGCAAAAAATTCGGGCCATCGTAGAACGGTCTGAACAAAAAGTTCGTTAAGTCGGCAATGAGGACAGGGTATCACCCCCACTTGTAGAAGTGGGGGTTCGAAAACTGGAAGATGGATTAGAAAGGGGTGACAGGCTATGCCCCTAGTATTGGGGATTGATACTGGCGGAACCTTTACAGATGGGGTGCTTCTTGATTTAGAGACCAGGGAAGTAAGGGAAAAGGCCAAGGCATTTACGACACGTGAAGATTTATCGATTGGAATACGAAACTGTATCGAGAACATGGGTGACTTTACCCCGCGTCAAGTTCAGCTCGTATCACTGTCCACGACCTTAGCTACGAATGCTATTGTTGAGGGTCGTGGTTGTCGGGTTGGCTTAATTCTCATAGGGCATGAGTCAACCGGCAACCTACCTGCCCAGCAGACCTTTGTTGTAAGAGGCGGGCATGATATTAAAGGGATACCTCTAGCGGAACTCGATCTTGAGGCTATCCGAAGAGCAGTGACTGAAATGCATGGTCAGGTCGATACGATTGCAATTTCCGGCTATCTTAGTATTCGGAATCCAGAACATGAACAGAATGCTCAAAGAATAATCCAAGAGCTTTGGGATGTACCGATTGTATGTGCCCACCAACTCACGACTGCTCTCGGTTTTCACGAACGAACAGTGACGACCTGCCTAAATGCTAGACTGTTACCGATCATTGCCGAACTTCTGGCAGCGGTCAAAGCCGTTCTCAAAGAGAAGGGAATTTCAGCTCCTTTGATGATTGTCAAAGGGGATGGCTCACTGATGAGTGAAGAGATGACTCGGGAAAAGCCTATTGAAACCATCCTGTCAGGGCCTGCGGCCAGTATTGTGGGAGCAATATTTCTAACCGGAACTGAATCCGCCCTAGCCTTAGATATGGGTGGGACCACGACAGACATTGCTATCCTAGAGAACGGTCGCCCCAGGATGAACTGTGAGGGAGCCACAGTAGGAGGGTGGAAGACCCGTGTTGAGGCTGCAGAAATCAGTACCTTTGGACTGGGCGGAGACAGTTATATCCAGGTTTCCAAGGATCGAAAACTAATCATCGGGCCGAGAAGGGTCTGGCCCTTGTCAGTCGTAGCTAACAAGTATCCTCTTCTCATCGAAGAATTGAAGAGAGTTGACCCGAATCGGGAAATAATCGATACCCAACCAGCGGATTGCTTTATGTTGGTCAAGAAACCTGTCCAGGGAGACCGCTGGAATCAGACAGAATGGCAAATAATCCACGCTCTAGAGAGCAGTGCTCACAATATTTTTGCTCTTGCAGACAAAGTGGGACGTGATCCAAACTTATTGCCCTTAAAAGAATTAGAGCGGGCTCAGATAATTGGTCGAATTTCTTTTACCCCCACGGATTTACTGCATGTCCTCGGTAGCTTTACAGACTATAATGTCACAGCTGCTCAGGAAGGAGCGAGGATTCTAGCGCATAGATTGAGAATAGGACTGGACGAATTTGCAGATAAAGTCTTGAATGAAATCCAAACCGCTCTTAGTATGACTATTTTACAAAGTTTTGCCTACCGAGAGGGGTTGCGAATCAATCTTAACACTGAGCCAAGCGTGGCATTTCTATTAAGCTCTCTGCTTGATGGTTGTCACAAGCGGGGATTTAAGACTGAGATCAGGCTTAATTATCCGATTATTGCTTTAGGGGCTCCGGTGTCAGGCTATCTTCCCGCGGTAGGGAATACCTTGAATACCCCAGTTATGATACCGTTACATGCCGAAGTGGCTAATGCGGTGGGTGCAGCTTCCGGTCAGGTTGCTGAACTCATTCGCATCCTGATTAAACCAGGTGTAGCAGGGGGGTATGTAGTCCATGCGCCTTGGAAACGGGAAGCCTTTTTATATCTGGAAGAGGCCGAAAAGAATGCTTTAGACAAAGCCAAGCAAGTAGCTCTGCAGAGAGCACAACGCGCGGGAGTGCTTAATCCGGAGTTATTCATTGAGAAAGAAGAAGTACTAAGTCATACGGCCGGAGGAGATGACGTCGTGTTTCTTGAAACGCGCCTTGAGGTCACGGCCATCGGTCATCCTAGTTGGGAGGAATAAAGGGGGACACGGTTTTGACAAGGCCAACTCTTGCGACACTTGTACCCGAAGAAATTGAAAAAATAAAAGCAGCAAGTCTCGAAATTTTGGAACGTACCGGAGTTAATATTGATCATATAGAGGCCAGGGAAGTTTTACAGGCTGCTGGTGCTAAAGTAGAGGGAGAACGTGTCTATTTTCCGCCTAAACTAGTAATGGAGGCTATAGCTAAAGCCCCTCGCCAATTTACCATTCATGCCAGAAATCCCAGTAAAAATATCACCGTCGGCGCTGGAGACCCGGTTCTTGCTCCAGGATACGGAGCACCGTATGTTACCTTGGCTTCAGGTCTGAGGCGCAAGGCTACCTTCGTAGATTTTATCAAATTTGCTAAGCTTTCTGGCTCGAGCGCCAATATGGGGATCTCTGGCGGAGTGTTGGTAGAGCCTAGTGATGTTGCTGAAAAAGACAGGCATAATGCCATGTTATATGCTTGTATTGTTAACTCGGATAAACCCTTTATGGGCAGTGCAACTGGGGAGAAACATGCTAAAGATACTTTAAGGATGGCTGGAATACTTTTCGATGGTGAAAAAGGCATTCTGAAACAACCAGTAATGATAAGCTTGATTAATACAATTACTCCCTTGATGTTGGACGAACGAATGGTTGGGGCCCTGATAGCTTATGCAGAAGCAGGACAACCCGTGATTATTGCGTCCTTAGGCATGGCCGGAGCAACCTCACCGGCTACTCTGGCAAGTGCACTCGCTTTGCAGAATGCGGAAATACTGGCAGGAATCACCCTTGCTCAAACGATTCGGGAGGGAACCCCGGTGGTTTATGGTTCAGCCTCGTCAATCACTGAGATGCGTAACGGCTCTTTAAGTATTGGTGCTCCCGAAGGAGCCTGGATCATTGCCACCGCAGTCCAAATAGCCCACTCCTACGGTTTGCCGTGCCGAGCCGGGGGATGCTTAACAGATAGTAAAATCTTGGACCTTCAAGCTTCCTATGAAAGTATGATGAGTCTTCAGGCTGCCGGAATGGCGGGTGTGGATTTTGTTCTCCATGCAGCAGGTATCCTGGAATCATACATGTCCATGTCGATGGAAAAATTCATTATGGATGACGAACTTTGCAGCATGGTACGGCGTTTCCTGAGAGGAACTAAGCTTGATGTGGACGATTTAGCTGTGCAACTGATCCATGATGTGGGTCCGGGGGGACAATTTCTAACTTCAGACCATACTTATCAAAATTTCCGTACTGAGTTTTGGCAGCCGACCCTATCGAATCGGGAAACCTATGACCAATGGAGATTAAACGACTCTTTGCCAATGATTAATCAAGCTGAAAAACGCGTTAATGAAATCGTAGATAATTATGAAATTCCCTACTTAGACAAGTCAATTGAGCGAAAACTGAAAGAAATGGCTGGTATCTAATACTGACTGAATTATAAGCAAGGTTCATAGTCAATCTTCTTTTCCAACTTAAGTTGAAAGGAAAAATTGGCTATGAACTTTTTTTTCAGGAAGGCGAGCTTTTTTGGATAAATTATGCACTCTTGGAAGGATATGAAGGGAAGGTGTGGAATGTTAGAAGATACAAAGAAGAGGAGGATGAAAGGTAGAAAACAAATACTGGATTGGGGAGGTGGCAAAGGTTGTCATGGTTTAATAAATTGAACGAGGTCCTTAATGCTGTGCATAATGGAATTGTAGCTATTGATGCCGAAGAGCGAGTTACAATCTTTAATCGCCAGGCGGAGCGCATGCTGGGAGTCGCTGCTGGTAAAGTCATTGGACAGAAACTCAGTGATTTATTACCTGCTGGACTTACGTCGGTACTCTATAGTGGTAAACCCTCGTTTGGGCAAAAGTTTGAACAAAACGGCCTAATTATGGTCACCAATCGTACACCGATTATTGAAGGCGACAGGGTAGTTGGCGCAATTGCAGTATTTCAAGATGTTTCTGACCTCGAATCTTTAGCTATGGAGTTAGGGTACGTTAAAGAGTTAAATAAAGAATTTGAGGCTATTCTCGAATCCTTTTACGATGGCGTTGGGATTATTGATGGAGAAGGTACTCTATTAAGAGTCAATACTAGTTATGAAAGAATTACAGGTTTGTCCAAGCAAGACAATGGAGTTGGCCGTAATGTCAGAGAGCTTCAAGATGACGGTACAGTTTCCCAAGCGGTCGCCTTACTTGTTCTGAGCCAAAAAAAACCGGTGACTATCAAACAAAAAATAAAAACCGGTAAAGAAATTTTAATTACTGGCAGCCCCGTTATTAATGAAAAAGGGGAAGTTCTACGTGTAGTCTGTAATATACGTGATATGACTGAACTGAATCTTTTGCGAGAACGGATAGAAACTACGGAGCAACAGAATATCCGCTATGCCCACGAAATTAAGGAGTTGAGAACAAAGCTGTGGCGTCATGAGGAATTCATATTCCGAAGTGCGAGTATGCAGAGGGTTTTTAAACTGATAGTTCGTGTGGCTCATGTAAATTCACACGTCTTAATTACTGGGGAGTCCGGGGTAGGAAAGGAAATTGTGGCCACCTTAATTCATGAGTTAAGTCCTCGTGTCAATGGGCCCTTTTTACAAATCAATTGTGGAGCTATTCCGGAAAACTTGCTCGAATCAGAACTCTTTGGCTATGAAGAGGGAGCTTTTACAGGTGCCCGATGTGGAGGGAAAAAAGGTATTTTCGAACTTTGTGAGGGCGGGACTCTACTTCTTGATGAGATCGCGGAAATGCCGATGACAATGCAGGTTAAATTATTGCGAGTATTGCAACAACAGGAGGTACTTAGAGTCGGTGCTGCCAAACCCATTAAATTTAATGTGCGGGTAGTGACCGCAACGAATAAAAACTTAGAAGAAATGGTAGCCCAACATAGTTTTCGGGCGGATCTTTTTTATCGCTTAAATGTCGTACCCATTCACCTCCCTCCCCTGAGGGAGCGTACAGATGACATTGTCCCTTTGGCTATCCACTTTTTAGAAGGCTTTAACCGAAAATATTCTAGCAATATTAGATTTGAGCCGGAAATTTTGTTGGCTTTTGAACGTCATCCTTGGCCAGGTAATGTTCGCGAATTAGAAAATTTGATTGAACGAATGCTGATTATGAATGAGGATGAGGTTTTGACTCTTAAACATCTGCCATTTAATGTGAACAGCGTACCTGAACAACAGGCTCTCGTAATTCAGGTTAATGAACCTCTGCCTTTCGAAAAAGCCATTGAAATGTTGGAAATAGAACTCTTGCGTAAAACTTTGCAGGCCTATCCAACGATAAGGCAGGCAGCCAAGTTTCTAGGTGTTTCCCACCCCACAGTGCTACGTAAAATTCAAAAATATAAATTAATGTCAGCGGATTAGTTAAAAGGTGGTACATTCCTTGGAAAGAGTGGTAAATTGTGTATCGAAGAGATTGAAATAATAGTCGGCTTATAGCGTGTGTTTCAGGAAATGTCAGGAAAAAGTGGTATTGTAATGTACCAAGGCTATTTTTGAATCATGATCCAGTCTGGTTCAAAGAACTGTTAAAAGCCTAAATTATACTGTATAGTACGCTAGATAAGCTGTTCAGGCTAATAGTGAGGTTCTTAACGAAATTAGGAATTCATCTTGCATTAAAATACAGTCATGTGACTCGCCATTTGGGTAGAGATCTATGACTAAGTTGAGAAGCAAGGTGGTGATAAGGCGAAAGTCTGTCAGAGATATTTACAAAAAGTTCACGGTTTTAATTGATACCTTTGGGTGTTTCTTGGTGTTTCGGTGCTGGGAAAGGGAGGTAGTCCTCCCACTAAAAGAGACAGGGTGCTTGGAAAATGCTATTGCGCAGTTTCCTTATTTTTTACTGATCAATAATCAGAATATTAAAACTATTACTTAGTAAAAGTGCGTAAAATTTAGGTTGCTAAAGGGAATTCATTCAAGTAATTTAACCTGAAATATTCTAGGGGGTGAAGCTTTTGTCGGATTTAAACTACTGGGAACCTGGAAACCTGTTAGAGGCAGTTTCTATACTAGCTAATTTGGGAGATCAAGTCAGACCTTTAGCAGGGGGAACTGATCTGTTAGTTAAAATGAAGAAAGGCCCTATAAACTGGAGGGGCATCGTCAATATTAAAGGCTTGACAGAACTTAAGGGAATCAACTATGAGGGCCTAACCATCACCATAGGTGCCTTAACACAAATAAGCTCCCTAATCGAGAACCCGTTGGTTCGTATTCACTTCCCTGTATTGGTTGAGGCAGCAAGGAGTTTGGGTACTCCTCAAGTGCGTAATCTGGCAACGATTGGTGGTAATTTATGTAATGCATCTCCTGCGGCAGATGTTGCCTTAGTTCTTTTAATGTATGAGGCACGCTTGCTGATTATAGGACCTAGTGGGTCACGCAAGGTTCCTGTGCAGGAGTTTTATGTTGGACCTAGTCAAACGGTGTTACAACAAGGAGAACTACTTACTGCCATAGAAATGGATCTTCCACCGCTGAACAGTAAGGGTGTGTTTTATAAACACGGAAAGCGCAAAAGTCATGAAATTGCCTTAGTTAATGTAGCAGTGCTCTTAACGCCTCAGCCGGGAACAAAGCAAATCAGAGCCAGGATTGCTGTTGGTGCTGTTGCTTCGACTCCGTTACGTATCAAGGATGCGGAGGATAGTTTGACCGATTCTTTGGCAACCCTGAGCGCTTTCGAGCAGGCAGCGGAATTGGCTAAGCAGGCAGTTAACCCAATTGACGATGTTCGGAGCACCGCCAGTTACCGTAAGCAAATGGTGGGTGTTCTAACACGGCGAGCACTTGTTGAAGCTTGGGGGGGAGAACTATGATGACACCGATAAGTTTGCAAATTAATGGTGAAACATATCTAGTTAATGTTCCGATAAAAAAGACCTTATTGGATGTGCTTAGAGAGGACTTGGCCCTGACTGGTACAAAAAAAGGCTGTGACAGCGGGGAATGTGGTGCTTGTACAGTATTAATGGATGGTAAGCCAGTCAACTCATGTCTTATCTTAGCGGTCGATGCAGTGGGTAAGCAAATTTCCACGATTGAAGGCATAGGTGGGATTATGGAATTAGATCCTATTCAGGAAGCACTAGTTGCCCACGGGGCAATACAATGTGGTTATTGCACCCCGGGAATTGTTATGACAGCTAAAGCATTATTAGATAGCAATCCTCATCCGACAGAAAAAGAAGTACGAGAAGGAATCACAGGAAACCTTTGTCGCTGTACAGGGTATGTTAAGGTCGTCGAAGCGATTATGGATGTAAGTCGTCGATAGGGAAAGGAGGGAAGCAATTATGAGTTATTCTGTTGTTGGTCATTCATTACCCCGGGTAGACGCGCGGGAAAAAGTCAGTGGGAGTGCTTTATACACCGGGGATATGGTGTTGCCCCATATGTTGGTTGGTAAAGTGCTGCGTAGTCCTTACGCTCACGCTAAGGTTATCAGGATTGATACCTCAAAGGCCAAGCAATTGCCAGGGGTTAAGCTTGTTTTAACTTATGAGGATACGCCGAAAATTTTGTGGAATAGTGCTGGGTTTCCTCCATCACCAGGGGCAATCCTAGTTGAGGATCAATACATTCTCACAAATACTCCTCTCTATGTCGGAGACGGAATTGCTGCAGTGGCAGCTGTTGATGAAGAGACGGCAACTCAAGCCTTAGAGCTTATCGAAGTTGAATATGAGGTGTTGCCTGCTGTTGTAAGTATGGAACAAGCTTTGGCGGAAGGAGCGCCACGTTTACACGACGCCGAAAATAATACTTATGGGCATACACCAGTCGTAATTGGAGATGTTGAGGCAGGCTTTGCTGAAGCAGATTATGTCTTTGAAGACACTTATCAGGTGCCCAAAGTCAACCAAGTAAGCATGGAACCCTGTGGAGTTTCCATGGCGGCACCAGACATGGATGGTCGTGTCACCATTTGGACATCGACACAAATGCCTCATTTGGTTCGGAGAATTACAGCCCATGCCTTAGGCTTAAAGATTGGACAGGTTCGCATCATAAAGCCGTCGGTGGGAGGAGCATTTGGAAGTCGTCTAGGGGTGGTTAATGAACCAATCTCCGCTTTATTGGCTATGAAGGTTGGGCAACCGGTTATGCTCAAATATTCGAGGGAAGAAGCCTTTTTAGCGACAGAATCCAGACATCCTATGACGATGACTCTCAAAACCGGTATGAAAAAAGATGGTACATTTACGGCTCGCCAGTTTACCTCTTATATTGATGGCGGTGCTTATGCCACACATACCCCTTCCTTGGCTGGACCTGTGGCCGGTTGGTTTTTAGCTATGTATAAGTCTCCCAACATAAAAGTAGATAACTATTCTGTCTATACTAACGCTACACAATGTGGTGCTTTTCGCGGTTATGGAAACCCTCAGGTGGTGTTTGCCGTAGAATCACAGATGGATGATATCGCAGAAAAATTGGGTATAGATCCTCTGGAGCTGAGACTCAAGAATCACCCCTGTGCCGGAGAGGTTTGGATGTGGAGTGGTTGGGCAATTGAAAGCTGCGGCTTAGAGGAGTCTATTGCAAGTGGTGCTAAAGCAATCGGGTGGACAGAAAAAAGAAATAATGGACGAATAAGTCAAGGGGTTAAAAAGCGTGGAGTCGGGATGGGTTACATGATGCATGTGAGCGGGGCTAGACCGATGCTCCATGAAACCTCTGCCGCTATTATTAAAATCAATGAAGATGGTAGTGCCAATTTGAATTTCAGTAATTCTGATGTTGGGACGGGTAGTGCTACATCCTTATCCCAGATTGCCGCCGAAGAGCTTGGGATTCCCTTCAACGAGGTCATGATTAGCAAAATGTCGGATACAGATGTCAATGGATTTGACATTGGTAGTCATGCCAGTCGCCAGATTTATTCTGGAGGAAACGCTGTAAAAAAGGCCGCTACAATGGCCAAAGAACAGTTATTGGTAATGGCTGCAGAACTTCTAGATATCCCTGTTGAAGGACTTGAGGTGAAGGAGGGCAGAGTTTGGGCGCGAGACGATTCCTCCAAATCACTGAGCGTCGCAGAAATATCCCATGCTGCTCACTTTGGTAGCCATGGTCATCAATTTATCGGAGCAGTAAGTGAGGAACCACCAGGTAATCCACCCGTTTACGCTGCCCAATTTGCCGAAGTCGAAGTTGATACCGAAACTGGAATCATTGAGGTCATAAGAGTGGTTGCTGCTCACGACGTTGGAACGGCTGTAAACCCGGCCTCAGTAGAAGGCCAAATTCAAGGAGCAGTTCAGCAGGGAATCGGTTACGCCTTAACAGAGGATTACCGTATTGATTTGGGAACAGGTAAGCCCTTAAATTCTAATTTGTCGGATTATAAAATTCTGACCTCAGTAGACATGCCGCAAATTGAAACAATTTTAGTCCAGGCAGCTAGTGAAACTGGACCTTTTGGAGCTAAAAGTGTAGGGGAATCTGGGTTAGTGGCTACGGCTGCTGCTATTGCCAATGCAGTTTATGATGCCATTGGAATCAGATTCAAAGAGTTGCCGATGACTCCAGAAAGAGTGTTGACTGCACTGCAGAATAAAGATCAGTAGAAGATGTAATTCCGAAAAGCACCGTCGGGGAGTTTTAACAAGTTTTATAGCGTGGAAACCATGTAAAAAATGTGTCTCCACGCTAATTATGAAGTCCTTGGAATTAATTAGTGATTTGTTTTTTGGTACATATACATACCAAAAAACAAATCACTAAGGTGTTTTAATGACAAAACAGTCCTTAGTAAGGGTGAAGTAGAAAATAATCCCTGGTAAATTGTTGTACCAGCTATAAAGGCTTATTTTAGAAGCGAAATAGTCTTAATTCAGTTGTTAACTGAAGGGGCGCGGTATATTATTGTACCAAGTTTAAAATAAAAATCAGAATATTTAGAATAAACCTTACTGTTCAGGCTGTAAATACTACCGTCCACACTCAAGATTAGGTCCTTTAAGGATAAATCCTCCAGAAATGAAAAAGTTGGACGTTAACTTGCATTGAATGAGTTTGTATTAAAAAGCTGGAGGAGGTGTAGAGTTTGCTGCAATTTATTATTCAGGGACGTGGCGGTCAAGGGGCGCAAATGGCAGGGGATATTTTAGCGAATGTATTTTTCCGGGAAGGCAAATATGTCCAAGCTTATGCCACTTACGGAGGAGCTAGACGGGGTACAGCGGTCAGTTCTTTCATTAGAGTGGATGACCAACCTATCCGCTTACGCTGTAACATTGAAAATCCAGATGTTATAGTCTGCTTCGATCCCAGTCTACTTAATGATGTTCTCTTAAGAGGTGCGACTGAGAATACTTTTGTCATCATCAATTCAGCTCAACCGCCCGAACATTTTACTGGTTTAGGAAGGTTTCGGATTGTTACCATAGATGCCATGGCTATAGCTAGCGATAATAAGCTAGGACGGATCGTTAATACAACCTTGGTTGGGGCGGTTGCTGGTTTGCTAGGTCAACCCACCCTTGAGGTTTTATGTGAAGTTGTCTCAGAGATGAGCCCGGTTAAAGTGGATCAAAACCTTAAATGCTGTGAGGATGGGTATAGATTAACTAGAAAGGGGGGTGTTAAATGAAAGAGACCTTTAAGGAAGTACCTTCTATTTGGACGACCGGCTGGACGGATATTTTGAATACAGGGACTTGGCGTAGTGCTATCCCCTTTTATCAAAAGCGTTTAGCACCTTGCCACTGTGCCTGTCCAGTTGACGGGGAGATACCTACTTGGATCATGTTAGCCAGGAAGCAACACTATCGAGAGGCTTGGTCTTCTCTTGTGGACAACAATCCTTTTCCCGCGGTAACTGGGCGAATCTGTCATCATCCCTGCGAGGGTGCCTGTAATCGTCGTGAATATGATGGTGCAGTCGCGGTCAATGCCCTTGAACAATTTGTTGGCGATTTAGCCTTGAGTGAGGGGTGGGCCTTACCCCAGCCAACGGTAGCACTAGACCAGAAGATAGCAGTGATCGGTGGTGGACCAGCAGGACTATCCTGTGCTTATCAGCTCAAAAGACTTGGTTATAAGGTTACCATCTTTGAGACTCGTCCCGAACTCGGCGGTGTTTTGCGCTATGGGATTCCTAGCTATCGATTAGCCAAGGAAACCTGGGATGGGGAATTAAGACGCTTAGAAGCACTAGGTATAGAAGTAAAGTTGAATCATTCGGTTAAGGCCAGTGATTTAAGCGGGTTAGAAAAGGAATATTCAGCCGTTTTCCTGGCTTTAGGGGCTCAGAGTTCTAAAACACTCCCCCAATTTTCAGTAGATAACCTCAGGGTGTTTAACGGCTTAGATTTTCTGGAAAAGGTTAACCGTGGAGAAGCTCCTCCATTAGGGCAAGACGTGGTTGTCATCGGGGGAGGTAGTGTGGCCTTAGATGTCGCTGGTACAGCCCGGCGTTTAGGTAGTCAGGTTAAGGTACTAGCCTTAGAGGCTAGAGAGTCACTGCCCGCTCAGCCTGATGAGCTGACTGAGTCTTTGGAAGAAGGAGTCGAGATTTTAGCGGGTGTTATGGTTCAGAATGTAGGCATAAGTTTTGAAACCCTTAGTTTGCACTGTATCAGGGTTACGTTAGATGAGAATTCTCCTGCAGGAGTACTTAGGCCAATTCCACTCTCTGGTACTGAATTTAGCGTTTCTGCAACGAATGTTATCTTGGCGGTTGGACAAGATGCCGAATTGACCGGTTGGGATAGCGTAATCAATGTCGGACAATCTTTAGTCAGGGTCGATGCTAATTTAGCGACTAATCGACCTGGAATTTTTGCGGGCGGAGATGTGACTCCTGCAGAGCGCTTTGTCTCCACAGC
>NZ_JUEE01000091.1:0-21226 GCF_000802135.1 Desulfosporosinus sp. BICA1-9 | reverse complement strand
CATCGTAGCTTACATCCCTGGAGGGCTGCGGCATACCCTCCTTCTCGGCCATGGAGTGATATTGGCTATTGGCGACAATAATATGGTCCAATACGCTGATCTGGAGCGGCGCAAAAATGGATATCAGTCTTTCGGTGATATCCCTGTCCTGAATTGACGGAATCCGACTTCCCCCAGGATGATTGTGTGCCAGGAGGATGGACGTGCAATCGCAGTCAAGGGCCGCTTTCAAGATCATTCTCGGATAAACGGCTGCTTCTCCGATGCTTCCCTCGGAGAAGATCCTGGTCTCGATGATGTTGTTGCCGGTATCCAGAAAAGCAGCCATAAACTTCTCCCTATCCTTAATGCCGCCCAATAAGGATGCAAAGTATTCTCCCGCCACCTTTGAGGAATCAAGTACCAGCTTGTTTTCATTCTCCTGTAGCTTGAGAAGCCGATAAATAGAGATAAATTCGTTCAGGACATGGATTTTTTCAAGCTGCTGTTTATTAGGGTCGATGGTATTGGGATGCTCCAGCACATTGAAGAGATTGTTTTCAGCCGCATATTTTTTCAACTTGCTTTCGGCAATTCCCGTAAGGCGAGTGATACCTTTTATGAAGCTGGAGGCGTGAGCCTCATCATAGTTTTTCTTCACGGTTTTGCACTCCCTCCCGGCTTTTCAAGCTTTTGTAAATCAGGTACTGCTTCTTCTCCCATTCCAAACAGCACCATTCTGACCGCCTTCAGCTTTTCAAAAACATCTTCTGAAAAACCGAAAGTCTCAAGGTTTCTGAAAAACCCATTGGCTCCGTAATCTTGGAGGCCTCTGTTGATTTGTTCCGTGATATCCGAATCAACTTCAAAGAGCTTCTCTAAATGCCGGGAAGCTCTTTCATAGTCTTTTTGCTTTATTGCAGATTCTTGTTTCATCATCGTGAAAACTCCTTTGGTTTATTCGATTTTTACGCCATAGGCAAACAACACCGGCCTCATCCCCAGCCCGCCTGTTTCCACAGGCTTCATACAATACTTCCACAGCTTCGGGTGCGTCACTTTCAACCGTTGAAATCGGTTCGGCTCTTTCTCAAGATGGCAGCCAAAGCCGCAGAAGACGCAGCCGGTACGCTTGCATAGGGTTGTTTCCAGTAGGGGCGGGTCAAATAAAGAAAGCTGCCCGCTTGCTGGTACGACTTCGCCGTAGCATTTAGCAATGGGCAGCTTTTCTATGACGATATACTGTAAAACATCCTGCTCCGTCCAGATGGAGATGGGGCGGGATTGGGGCCGCTTGAGCTTGAAGGCGTTGCACCCGTCTTTCAGATAATTCTGTTCCCGGCGTTTGCTCTCAGCTGCCATAATACCGAGAATGGGAAACACGCCGTTTTTCTTTTCAAACGATTTCAGCGGCGATTTCTTCATTACTCCGCAGCAGTCCGCGCTGATTTTAATTCCGCTGTCAATGAGATAATGCCACTTTTGCGGGAGCTTAAAACTGGTTGGCCGTCCGCTGACGCAGATCCCGTTAATCACTTTATTACGAATCGCCTCATTGTCCGGCGAACGCTGCAGCCGGTGGATATAGTCGGCATACTCCTTGGAGATAATGGGATAGCCGTATTTCTGCAAGACTTCCTTAAAAGGGACTTTAGGTTTCAACCATTCCACGTTGGGCATCTGCTTTACATGCTCCCGCACTTCGGGATACTCCAGGCCTGTATCACAAAACGCCGCCGTTATGGACGGATACAAGCGGCGGCAAATATCCAGAAGAACAGTGGAATCCTTGCCGCCGGAATAGCTTACATAGGTTCCGTAAAGGCCATAGTAATCCACCCACTCTCGGATTCTTTGCTCTGTTAATATTATCTTTGCTTCAAGCGGGAGACTCTGGCGCTGTACCAACTGCCAGCGTTCCATGAACACCGCCTTTCGCTTTAACAAAAAACTAACAATATATATAGGGTTTTAACAACGTTGCCGACACTGTCGGCAAGCCGTTTTGACGATTTGTTCAACAAATCTATTCCTGCCTAAATCCAAAGGACAGGCTTCGCCGTGTCCTTTGGATACGGGGCGCCCTGCGGGGCGGTTTTTGTTCGGATGAAAAAAAGTATTTTAGGTCTTATTTACCTTACCATGAGCATATAGAATTTCAGTTCTAAATAAAAAACTCCGCCTATACGACAGAGCAAAAAAAATAGGCGCTACTTTCTCGCAGCGCCTTCGACATGTTTTGGTTATTGTTCTAAATCTTCATCATCCTCGTTCTCATATTTGTCCCCAAAATGCGTTTCTAATTCTGCCTCGGGCTCAAACTCAATTCCGTCGATACAGTGGTCATACACAAAGGCTTTCAGCGGTTCCATATCATTCGACTCATAGAATTGCACCAGCATGGTTGTAAACTCCCTCTGCTGCTCGATAGGAACGGAAATAACACCGCAGCCGGACGAAATCATCACCTGATTGCCCGCAAGCATGGCTGTCCGCTTGTTCCCGTCAAGAAACATCTGCTTCCTCATGAGATACAGCATTAAAGTGATTGCCCTGTCCGTAGGATTTTCGATATGATGAATCCCCGACAGTTCTTCCTTGATTTGCGACTCGATGGGTATGTCCGGACGCCATGACGTACCGCCTATGGTTACGGGAACTTTCCTCAAAAATCCGGCATTAATGATAAGGTTGTCGCCGCCCACCAGTTGGTTTATTTTGCAGATATACGGATAGTCTATCGGGTAGCTTAGATTTTCCAAAACAAACTGCCAAGTGTGCTTTAGATTGTTGACCGCGATAATATCGGACACCTTTACGCCGGAGACGCTCATTCCGTTATAGATGGCCTCCGTATCAGGGTATGTCACTGCCAGGCCCTCTAATTTTGCACTTTTCCAGATATAATCAATAATATTCCGTTTCGCAACGAAAATGTTTTGCTCAACCGTCATACGGTATTTAGGTTCCATATGTCATAACTCCTTACGTGTTTATTAGTAACAGCTATGCTCAAATTATTATACCGTATTATGCCAGTTGTTTC
This sequence comes from Desulfosporosinus sp. BICA1-9, assembly GCF_000802135.1. Lineage (NCBI taxonomy): Bacteria > Bacillati > Bacillota > Clostridia > Eubacteriales > Desulfitobacteriaceae > Desulfosporosinus > Desulfosporosinus sp. BICA1-9. Next base: position 18,201 of record NZ_JUEE01000091.1, on the reverse strand, counting down.
AACGAAAGTGCATCTTCGCAACATCCTGAAAAAGTTACTGCTCCTGTTTTGGCCGTTTTCCTCATTCTCATACTCATACCTCGGCGCCAACGCAGGCAGAAAAGAAATGGAAGGGAAGTGATGCCCTCAACGCTCATATTCATCCTCCTGTTCATCGGGCGGTTCCTCCACGGCATCCTTTTCAAACTCGGCCTGAAGCTCGGTTTCCCGCTGACGGTCTAAATCCTTCGGCGTTCTGCCTTTGCGCATTTCGGTCAAATCCTTGTTGAAGTCCTTTAGATGAGGCCGGTGTACAGCACATTCATAGCCTTTCTCCCCATACTTGCCGCACCATTTGGCAGCCGCCTGCTGTCCCCAATTAGTAAACACTCCCTCCTTGTTGCGGGAGAGGTAGTCGTTATCTACCGCAAAAACGATCCGCTTAATGTCGGGATGACTTTGCAGATAGCGTTCAAGAGCGCCATCCCACAGACAGCCGAGAGATATGCGGTGATCCTCTTTCCAATCCTTACTGTAAAATATTTTGGCAAGTGTCGCATGGCTCATTAAATCTATAGGACTTTCATTGGCAATCAATAAATCGCTTTTCCCTTCATTATAAAAGGGATAGCTTTTATCAGAGTTTACGGTATCCATTTTAAAGTCGCTTTTTTCACTTGACGACCGCATAGCGCAGTATTTCGGTGTTCCGTCCACATCATATCCAACAAATACGCAATTGCCGTATTTGGCCTCCTGGTACAGCCTTTTGACATTCATAAAGTGGCTGACGATTTCCGGCTCAATGCCGCGCACAGAAATGAGATACCAATAGACGCGTTTGAAATTCTGTGCTTTTTCGAGCAGTACCAGCGGGCCTTTTTCTTCCTTTATATAAGGTGTACGCTCCCTGATATATGGCTCATAGTTTTCTCCAATCAGCTGTGCCACAGCTTCGGCAAAGGTCTTGTCGCTGTATTTCATCACAAAATCAATGGCTCCGCCCTTTGAACCAGAGCCCCAGTGGTAAAAGCGGTTGCTGTCCTTGAAGATGTAGAGACCGCCAGAATTTTGAGCATGGAAGGCTTTGCGCCCTCCCTTTTCCAGCTTGAAGCCATACTGCTGGGCAAGCTCCATCAGGCTGACCTGGTTGGCCTGTTCGATCTGTTCCTCGGTGAAGCGAAGGGGTTTCGTTGCCGTTTGTGCCATAGGCTGCGTCACACCTCCAGTTCGTGGTCAATCTCCCGCACATTTTCCGCAGGTTCAAGAGGGGCAGGAAGCACCCTGTCCAGCTTATATACAATAGCTTCCAGGGTTTTAAGCCCATTTTTATCCAGGTCGCCCAATTGTCCGGCAGCAATGGCAAGAGTGTAAATCTGATTTAACTCTGTCCGGTTAAAAAGCTCCGCCCGGTTCTCAGGCAGAGCCAGCAGGTATTCCAGCAGCCGTTTATCCTCCGGCGCCATGCCGAAAATACCCTTGTGAAAGATATGATAGCTGATTTCGTTAGTGCTGATGAAAGGTTCCCTGATGTTGTCTTTGGACAGCATGTATACGGGGACCTTATGCTCCAGGGCGTCAAAAACGTCTCCGGGTGTGGTGAATACCATATCGTCACGGGTGTAGCCGTAGCTGTGGAAGCGTTCCTTTACCATTGCGGCAATGTATTCGTCCAGGTTTCCGGCGGTGGTATTCATTATCCGTATCTGCCTTGCCTTGCACAAAACATCTTGCAGCCGCTGTTCATCACCCACCTCATAGAGTAGCGTTTCAATCTCACCGTAACGCTGGCCGATGCTGTACCAGTTAGTGTTGTACTCGTCGATGTCAAACTTGCGGACATAGCCGTTGCTGCTATCGGGGTGCTTGAAAACCGCATCAACCGATCGTGCGTTAAAGCAGTTTTTCCGCACATCCTCGATATGCGTTTTGTAGTCCAGCTCAAAAACATGGCCGACGACAGCTTTGTCCTGCAAGGCTTCGATCTCTACCGCGAATGCTTTAACGTTTTCGCTGGAATGATTGTAATAGTCCCAGGTGTTAAAGGCGTGGGTGTTTCGGATATATACGTCCCGTTCTTCAAAACACCAGGTGCCGAACCCACGGGACAGCCACAGGAAATGTCGGCTGCCTCGGCTGTCCTCTGCGGCTTTTTGCAGTCTTGCGATGTCATATTCAAAATCCGACTGGTAATGCTCGGTGTTGTGCATCATTATTTTTCTGAGTGCTTCGATGACATTGACATTCTCAAACCGTGTTATCATCAATCCACCTCCATTTCATCTTCATCGGTAAGCTCATCGTCCAATTCACAATCAAGTTCGTCCTTATCGTCGTTTTCCTGAATTTCCTCCAGGATATCCTCCACGCTGGCGTTGTCCCAACGGTCTTGCAGAATTTCCACAATATCCTTGCATTCATCGGGCAGATGCCCTTTGATGCTGTCCTGTACGTCCCGGAAATCGCCCAGGAAGCCCCAGCAGCTATCTATTTCTTCTTCTTTTTTATACAGCTTGAAGCCGTAGCACTTGCCAGTCAGATAGTAATCATAATCCTTCACTTCGCCATCCAGCAGCTTTTCGGCCTTTTTAACGGTTTCAGGCGTGACCTCCCCGAATTCTTCCTTTACCTTATCGTGGGAAACATATATCCACCCTAATAGGCCGCTGTCCCATGGGCAGCTAAATCCGGTGGTATTTACCGTCAAGCCGCTATGGTCGTACATATAGACAGGAAGAATACAATATGCTTCTTCAGACAGTGTTTTCAAGTCCTGCCACTGCATTTGTTCAAGGATCGCTTCGCTCAGTTCGGTTTCGCTGCCTTTTAACGGTGCGGAGAGGGTATATTCGGTATACCACTTCTTGGAAAAATCAGAGTAAGAATTAAGCTCCCATTCATGAGCGGACTTGTTATATTCCAGCTTCAAGCCATCCGCATTGCCATTCATAATATAAGAAATTACATCTTGATCCGGGATACTGTCCTGTACCAATTTTTGAAAGAATTCTTCCGCGCCGTCGTAGTGATGTTCGTCGCCCAGCGTGTACCGCCTGTGGAAGCAAACCATTGTACCGAAATTGTCCCATTCTTCGCGCGGATTTATCGGATCATCATCAGGCACAACAACCAGGGTATAGGGTCTTTTTGTTGCCACCATCGGCATGGGTATCACATCCTTTCTAAAAGATATAGTTACAGATCTTTTTTAACTTTGAATACAAAAAAGCCGCCCACATGGTAGCAGCTTAGTTCATTGAAAAAATTTTATTTGATATTTATGGTATAATTAGTTAATAACTTATGGCACAACCGTAGGAAATTGTGAAGGAGAGCTTACCATGTAAACAAGTGATATACAAATCGAATTTAACGCAAAAGGGGAGGACCACAGAAGAATAACTATCTGGTCTTCCTCTTGTTTACTAATTGAAACTGGCTGGATCATATTTATTTAAAATATATGAGTACTGAGACATGGATCGTCTTTTAGGATGTAATATCTCTTTTTCCGGTCTATGATATTGGCTTCTTTCAGCACATTAAGTGCCTGTATGACCATGACCCGCGATGAACCAATCATATCAGCTAATTCTTGTTGAGTAATTATTAAATCGATCATTGTAGAGTTCGGCAATTTTCGCCCATATTGTTCGGCAAGACTATAAAAAAGCCTTAATAATTTTTCTTTAACAGTTCCTCTGGACTCCTTCTCTGAATTTAAGATATTATCATAACGCTTCTGCCCTAAGTAGTTTATAATCCTTAAGGCAAAAGAGGGATCTTGCTTGATTAACGATTCAAATTGAATTTTACTGAAACAGCAGATGCATGCTTCTTCCATGGCTATAGCACTGGAATGTTCCTTTTGTTCCTGATATAAAGACAATTCACCAAGTACTTCTCCAGGACCGCAAATATCCAGAATCGTTTCATGTCCATCTTCAGCATTTTGAACAAGTTTTAGCTTACCTGACTTTATTAAGAATATGGTACCTGTTAAATCTCCTTGATGAAAGAGATAGTGTCCCTTTGACAACCTCTTTCTAATTGTACATTGACACAAGCTTGTGAATTGCACTCGTTCTAGTCCCTGAAACAGGTCCAATTCCTGAAGGCAGATGAGGCAACGCTTCATACCTTTCCCCCCTGTAAACATTTTATCTAAAGCAAGTGTATCAAAAAAGGTTCAGCTCTACTACAAAGTAAAAAACAATAATCCCTCTTTAGGAGAGAGATTATTGTACATTTGAAGAAATTACTAGAGAAGCTTTTGTACTTTATCTGCTTTAAACAATACAAGTTTCTCTTCTATGCATGCTTGGCCTTCAAGCCTGAAGCCTTTAGGTCCACCATCCATTGTTGCTAATACAACCTGCATCTTTCCGTTATCCTTAATGTTCTGTTGAGTAACTTCCATTTTATAGATGCCAAACCCTAGGATGTCCTCTTCCCTGACTTCCGCTACTTTTCCCACTACGATCATGTGCGGGTCTCCATTGGAGGAAACAGTAGTTATGGGAATAAACGGAGCCTTTGAAATAAATTCTTTAATTTCTTCAGTTAAAACCATGCAAATTCACTCCTTATATATTTTTTTGAATATTTACTTGTTTAACCGGGGTCAGTGGAGGGCCAATGCTTCCTTTAAAGTTCCAAGCACATGCTTTTTAAATTCGACTAGTTCGACGCTCTGAATTTCGATTGGCACTTGTGTATATTCGTAAAATTCAAGAATATCCTCATAATTGAATTCGAAAACACCGGTGTCTAGCAGCAGAACCTTATCATAGAAACCAAAATTCTGCCTAGCGTCTATCTCGTCCCAGCCCAGTCCCTGTCTAAAAATATTTTGCCAATTACGCAACCATCCTGGAGTGATGTAGAATACTCGAGCGGATTCCTCCAACTCCTTTTGCCGTTCCTTACCTAAAACCAATTCGATACAATTACTGGGTTGCTGCCTGATAACATGGTATTTTTCCGTGAACTCGGCAAGCTCAGGATGGCACATAGAACCGAAAAAGAGGACTGTCTTTTCTTCATTCACCATATCCAGTGCTTCAACTACGCCATGTTTTAGTTTAGCAAAGTCTACATGCAAAGCCGGAGATGTAAAGGTAACTTTGAACTCATCGGCAGGTGCCCATTCCGCGTTTATTTCCTCTAGTACTCGTTCAAGCTCCAATTGGAAGATGCCACAGGCAACTATGTGCACCTTCATTTTAATATCACCTACTTCTTAACATGATACCAAGTCCTTGGATCTAACAACTAGTTGTATATAAATACTAACATCACAGATAACAAAAAAATGTTAAATATTTAACAAAACTACGCTTTTTCTTTTTATTATTATAGATATCATAATAAACCAGGGCTGGTTTTTAATAACACATCGGCCTAATTGAAGTAACAATTTGGGAGGTAAACAACCAATGCTCAATGTAATTTGCATGTTAGTTACAATGGGAGAATTAACCGCTTTGACATAATTTAGGTTATATTAATAAGAGCTCGTAATGCACAATATTCTTATTTAGTGCATTAATACAGTTCGGGGGAAGTTCAAAGGGACTCCCGTCCATGGTCGTCTCTGAATAAAGGGGCATAGTCCGCCGCCTAACGTTAGACGCCATTTCGGAGGTAGAAAGATGAATGTGTTAATTTTTGGTGGGACGGGTTTCGTCGGAAGAAATCTTATAGGGGAATTACTTAAGAATGGATATCAGGTATATGTTGTAACGAGAAATCCCCAAAAAACTGCCAGCAGCTTTGAAAATAAAGTTAAGGTAATAGAATGGGACAATGTTTCTCCTCTATCTTCGATTTATGAGCTACAGCAAACTGACGTAGTGATCAACTTAGCGGGTGAGTCAATCGGTAATCGTCGATGGATCAACTCAGTGAAAGAGGAGATTTTAGCAAGTAGGATTAGAACTACTAGAGCAATTGTTACGGCTATCAATAATGGTACTATTCAGCCGAAAGTTCTAATTAACGCTTCAGCAGTTGGATATTATGGACCCCGTGAGGATGATGAGCTAACAGAGTCTGATGAAGTTGGTCAGGATTTCCTAGCTCAAGTTTGCCGAGATTGGGAAAAAGAAGCATACAAGGTTCAAAATAATTTAACCAGGGTTGTAACTATTCGGATTGGCGTAGTTTTAGGAAATGAAGGCGCACTAAACAGAATGGCATTTCCATTTAAACTCTACATAGGAGGCCCAATGGGTACGGGAAATCAATGGCTCTCCTGGATACACATCCAAGATTTATCGAGAATGATAAGGTTCATAATCGACCATCAGGAGCTAACTGGTCCTATAAATGCTGTTACACCAGAGCCAGTAAGAATGAAAGATTTTTGCAAGACACTAGGCGAAGTTCTAAATAGACCATCATGGTTACCAGTTCCAGAGATTTTGTTGAAAATAGTATTAGGTCAAATGGCGGAGATGTTATTACATGGACAACGGGTTGTTCCAAAGAAAATTCTCAGTGCTAATTTTGAATATAGGTTTTCAAAATTGAGGGCTGCTTTAGAGGATGCTCTGGAGAACCAGAACGGCGTCTAACAACGGACTAATCACAAGAGGGGGATGGACATGGCAATACTTTCTGGATTGGCATTAAAAGCAAAGCCTGGGAAAGCGGTTTAAACATATTCCGCCTCCCAGGCTTCTTTATTACTGGCCTTCTCTGTCTCAGCCGCGGTTTTTTCTTCAAATATGACTTCCTCTTGTTTTTGAAACTCCTTAAACTCCAGCCTGGTATTGATCTCTGCCTGCCGCGCCGAATACTCGTTCAGGCGCTGTTCAAATTCAAAGGGCTTTTGGACTTCCTTCCTGGCTTCTTCAAGCTGAGTTTGGGTATCCGCCAGCTTTTGCTCCATATTCATCAGCACCGTGGGTATCTTTTCAACTACGTTTTCAAGCCTTGTTATGCCGCCGAGGGATGAATCGCCAAGGGGTGTGCTGTAGGTGTTGTCGCCTTTTACCAGCAGGTCCAGTTGTTTAAAGGCATTCAGGACAAGAAAAAGACGGAAGCCCCTGTATTCACCGACAGGTAAAGGTTCGCCGTTTACCGCAAGGTCATGGAGCTTCATTATCAGCAGGAGCTGCTCTCCAGCCTTGACACGCTCATCATAGGTTTTGCCATCAATCACCGCCGAAAAGTCTTTCCCCTCGGTTTTCTCCCGCAATTCCATGTCTTTGCGGATGCTTGCAATCTTCTTTTCACAATAGGCAATGGTATCGGGGTATTGATCCTTAATATTTCGTTCCAGGGTCAGACGTTCATTGTTCCAATTACCTTTTAACAGCTTCAGTCGTATAACCTCGTTGTCCACTTCCATTTTTTCTGCCAGCAGAGGATTGGAGGTCGCAATCGCCTTCACCTCGGCAGCGGAAAGCACCGTTTCATCCATATCCTCACAGGAGCGGGAAATGCTCTTGCCCGTCATCACCTGTGAGATATACTTCAATTTTTGTTCCTGAATTTGCCAGAGATAAGCGTCAAACGTACCTTTCGTGACATACCGCAGTATTTTGACAACAAGGTTTTGATTGCCCTGGCGGAGTATTCTGCCGTCGCGTTGCTCAATGTCGCTTGGCCGCCATGGACAGTCCAGGTGATGGACCGCAACCAGTCTGTCCTGTACGTTGGTTCCGGTGCCAAGCTTGCTTGTGCTGCCCAGCAGGATTCGGATTTCACCCATGCGCACCTTTTCAAACAGGTTTTCTCTTTGCTCGTCGGTTTTAGCATCGTGGACAAAGGCGATTTCATCGGCTGGCACACCTTTTTCCGTCAAACATCTTTTCATTTCATCGTAGACGTTAAACTGTCCGGGCTTTGGCGTACCACTGTCGCAGAACACAAGCTGTGTCAGTCTTTGCTCAGAGCTTTCCTGCCAGATATCAAGGACGTTTCCAATGGCTATATTCAATTTGCTGTCCGGGTCATTAGGTGCATCTTCGTAAACCAGTCGGGGATCAATGGACATCAGTTTCGCTTCACCGGTGAGTTTGAGCATGTTATCTTCATCTGGCTCAACTTCACGCTTGCGGATTTTTTCCGCACGCTCCACAAAGCTTTCCATAATCATCTTCTGGAAGGGTGTAGCTTCGGTGGCAATAATGGTTGCCTTGCCGCCCTCGATTTCAGGGATGGGGAGGTTCAGCATATCTGCGGTCTGGATATCCGCCACAAGCTGGAAGATGCTCATTAGTTCCGGCAGGTTGTGGAATTTCGCAAAGCGGTTGCGCATACGGTAGCCAGAGCCTTCCGGCGTGATTTCCAGGGAGGATATCACTTCACCAAAGGTGGCCGCCCAGGAATCGAAATAGTTGAGTCCCAATCTTGCCAGCATCTGCGGCTGCAAATACCGCTGCAGGACGTACATTTCACTCATGCTGTTGGAAATAGGTGTACCGGTAGCGAATACCACGCCTTTACCGCTGCCCATTTCCTGCAAATACTGGCATTTCAAAAGCATATCCGTCGCCCGCTGACTTGCAGATCGGCCAATGCCTGCCACGTTGCGCATTTTAGTGTAGGTAAAGCAGTTCTTATAGGCATGGGCCTCGTCCACAAACATATAATCCACACCAAGCTGCTCAAAATTCAAAAGGTCATCCTTCTTTCCCTCTGCCGCCAGCCTGTCGAGGCGGGCTTTGAGGTTATTCTGAAAGATGACCATTTGCTTGATCGCCCAATTTTCTCCCTTTTCTTCTTTTATCTTTTTGATGATATAGGAAAGCTGATTGATCTCGTAATTGATCTGCGCTTCCTGCCGTTCTTTGGAAATAGGTATTTTTTCAAACTGGGAATGGCCGATGATCACCGCGTCATACTCACCCATAGCAATTTTAGAAACAAACTTGTTCCGGTTCTTCGCTTCAAAATCTTTTTTGGTGGTAACAAGGATGTTGGCCTGCGGGAAGAACCGGTAAAACTCCTTTGCCCACTGCTCCGTCAGGTGGTTGGGCACCACATAGACGGGTTTCTTGATAGCGTCAATATTTTTGAGATACATGCTCGCCGCAATCATCGCCGCCGTTTTCCCCGCACCCACAACATGACCGGCCAGTCCCGTACCGGAGTAGATAACCCGTGCCGCAAAGTTCTTTTGATGGGGTCTTAGCTCCATTTCCTCACTCATGCCGGGAAAGATAAGGTGGCTGCCGTCATAGACACGGGGGCGAATGGTATTGAATTTCTCATTGTATATTTTAAGCAGGATATCAGCTCTGTCCTTATCCTTAAACAGCCATGAGGCAAAGGCTTCCTTGATTTGAGTCTGCTTTGCCCGTGAAATCATGGTCTCATTAGCATTGACCACGTACCGCACTTGGTCCTTGCCGTTTTTGTCCACATAGGGGACCGGATCGCGCACCGTTGTGGATTGGAGATTGAGGCAATCTTCGAAAATCTGATAAGCATTGACCCGCTTTGAGCCGTAGGTGTTGTTGACCTTGACGGAGGTGGGCTCCCTTGTCTTTCCGTTGATGCGCCAGGAGGTGGTGTATTCCATGTAGTCAACCGTAATTGAGTCCCTCAGATAATCCGTAGTGCTAAAGATTTCGTGCATGAAATGCTGGAAATATTCAAGGGGTATCCAGGGACTTCCGATGCGGAAGTCGATGTCGGAGGGTTCCAGCCATTTGGGCTGCACCGCTTCAAGGGCCTGCACGTTTCTCTCCAACAGTTCGGGATATTCTTCAGCCTTCTGTTTGGCATAGAGCAGCTTATCCCGCACCTGTCCGCTCAGATATTCCTCATTCAGTTCCCAGCCTTCATAATAATTGCCGTAGTATTTCTGCGGATTGAGATAGATGCGATCCCCAAGCTCACTGATAAGTTCATCTACCGATTTACCTGTCAGCTTTTCCATATACGGCAAATCAACCTTCATTTTTTGGTTCAACGATATTTCAAGAGCTTCCTTGGCTGTTTCGGCATGGGTGGGACGGCGATAGGACTTGATGGTGGCCTTATGGAAAATGGGGGCCTTGTTCCATGATTTTTTATCCTTGCTCTGATCCTCAATGGAACGGAGCAGAGGGAACTGGTCGTCATCGGAGAATACGGCGATGTTGGCCTTGTCATTGATGGCGCCGCATTGTCTTACAAAGCGGTCGTACACCTCATTCAAAGTTTTCTGCGCCTGCTGCAATTCGTCGGGCGCGTAATCATTGGTCTGAATTCGGATGACTTCCAGCAGCGCCTTTCTGATCTCACACAGGCCCTTAATGCGCTCGGCGCGTTTGCCGGTGTAGTCCTGCGGTATCAGCTTGTTTCGCTCGCAGTAGTAAATCCTATCGTCCTGCACCACATAGGTATAGTTTTTCGTCCCTTCGGGTGCGTCCAGCTCGCCAGCGTTTTCTTCCCCGACTTCCTCTATTTCCTCAAAGGACGGGTCTGCTTCGGCGGTAAAGGCGGCGTGCAAATTTCCGATGGCTCTGTCAAGCTCCGCATAAAGGTCCTGGCCTTCGGGAGCAATACAGGCCGTACCATCCTCACGCCCATACATATTTCTGCTAAACTGCATTTCACCCAATACCATCTCCATATGGTCGATGAAATACTGGTTCATATTCATGTAATAGGGCTTTCTGGAATTGACGAACACCCAATCGGGCAGGAAATATTTATCTACTGTACGCTGAGACTCCAGCTTTTGAAAAAACAGGATGTCCGCAGTAACCTCCGTCCCGGCAAGAGCCTTAAACGCTTTGTTTGGCAGTCGGATGGCGCCGATCAGGTTGGCTCTGCGGGCAATGTATTCACGGACACCGGTATCTTTTTTATCCATCGTACCTTTACTTGTGATAAAGCCGATGATACCGCCGGGTTTTACAAGGTCAAGGGATTTGGCAATAAAATAATCATGGATCAGGAAATCCTCGTTATCATATCGCTTATCATATAGCTTGATGTTGTTAAAGGGGATGTTCCCGATGGCAATGTCAAAGGAGTTGTCCTCAAAACGGGTGATCTCAAAGCCCTGTACCTGGATATTTGCTGTTTGATAAAGCTGCCTTGCGATCCTGCCTGTGATGCTGTCCAACTCCACGCCATACAGGGGCGTTCCCTCATAGCTTTCGGGAAGTACGGAAAAAAAGTTTCCCGTTCCCATCGCAGGGTCAAGTATTTTCCTGTTTTCGCCCCCTGTAAAGCCAAAGCTCTCAAAGGCTTTATAAATTCGTATGATGAGCTCCGGCTCGGTATAGTAGGCGGTGACAACCGAATTCAAGGCATCCGCATATTCCTTATCATCCAGCAGGTGCTTCAATTCGTGGTATTCCTTTTCCCAGCTGCTGGCCGTATCGGAAAAGGCATTGGCAAGACCGCCCCAGCCCACATACCGGGCCAGGACAATCTGTTCATCGGTTGTGGCAAGCCGTTTTTCGCTTTCGATTTTGTTTAGTAGCTTGATGGCTTCCACATTGTTTTTGTACTTGGTTTTCACACCGTTTGGATAGAGGGCATAGTCCTCGGAATAGCGGAAATTGGTTTTGGCAGGACGGGGTTTTGAAACAGGCTCCGAAACCGGCTCGGTTTCTGTTTGGGGTACAGCCGTTTGCACAAAGCTCTTATACGACTTTTTATCATACAGTGTTTCTTCAATATCCTGCTGCCGATCATGCAGGCCGTTCCAATACGCTGAAATCTCATCGGGTACTGGCTTATCTTCCCATTCGGCTTCCAACTGTGAAAACTGGCCAGCAATCCAGTCATATTCCTGCTGCAGTTCAGTGTACGCTTCATTCTCCACCTCAAAGGTGACGGCATCTTTCAGGGCGCCACCGTCCTCCGTTGTCATGCCCCATTCAATCTCCCTGTCGGGATATTTGCTTTGGAGCGCTTGAAGAAGCTGTGTTGCCACACCCCGGCGGCGATAATCCGCAAGCACTTCAATATGACTGATATGGGGAATTCCATCATACTCGCTGTATTGTAAGGCTCCAACGGGGAAACTGTTATAGACCGCCTCATACAAAAAATCATGCTGTCCGTTGTGATAATCCAGATGGGTTTCCTTGATTTGAACCTGTATATTAGAGGGGATAAGGAAATTGCTTTCTTCATTTTTATCAAGTTTCTCAGTCTCAAATGTACGAGCGGGTGCGGGGTTTCCGATATACCGTTCCTGATCAATGAGTCTTTGAATGCCAATAGCTGCCCGAATCCAGGTGATTTTGGTTTCGCGCTTTTCCCCTCTATCATCGGTCCAGTCAAATACGATCCCCTTGCTGTCATGGTTTTCAAAACCGATTCCATACTTGCCGACGGTATGGCCGCCAATGCCGTATTCGTTCTTTAACATTTTTTCAAAGGCAGAGCCGGTGGGTTGGGTCATAGCAAATTTATAGATGCGCTGTTTGCCTCCGGCGACTCGGCTGCCCTCTAGTAGCACATATTCAATGAGCTCCGCTTCTTTATCCTTCGGGATAGCTTCCATAGCGAACAGGTTCATTTGCTGATTGGCAACAGGCTTCGGTACAAAGGGTTCTATTTCGTCAGACCTAGATATATCCTCAATCTGTGTAAAGTCGTCAGTACTGCCGCGGACATTAGGGGCTTCCTCATAACCTGGCTGCTTTTTCGCGGGCTGCGGGGGATAAAAGTCCGTCGCCTCAATATCCGGCTCGGCGTCTTCCTGTGCCGCTTCCATTTCCTCATACTCCGCAACCAGCCTGGTAATGTCCATGAGAGGGGTGGCGAATTCTGTCATGTACTTTTGAATGTCGGACTCTTGCAGAGATTCATATTTACCCGTTTTGTAGTCCACCCGTGCCACAACAAAGGTGCCGAAGATGGGCTGGCCGTCGATCATACGGTTGATGGGCGTGGTTTCAAAGTCGGCATCATCGGCGCAGACGGCATCTATGCCGTCCCCGATTTCAAGGGTAGTAATCAAGCCGCCGACTTTTTCCTGAAAAGCTTTGTAGCCATTTGGAATGACGGTGAGGTAGGGCTTTTTCTCCGGCTCCACTACCAGGACATTGATCAATGGCTGCGGTTCGTTCTCTGTCTTTTCTAAGGTCTGCGGCACGGGGAAATCGCCAGTTTCGATTAGGGTCTTTATCCTTTTAGCCAGCTCCGTCCATGACAACCCGACAACATAGTGGTCAATCAGGAATTCAACGCCGTTATCCTCCATAGCACAGGTGACAACGTGATCGTCAATCCGCGTTTCACGTTCATCCAGGTCCCGAAAATAGTTGGCTATCAGATATTTATCTATTTCATTGTTATTGGCAAGCTCCGCCACTATTTCATCATGCCAGCCTTTATACACGACTTGCGTATTGCAAAGATAGCTGTCCACACAGGCATACAGCTCCTGCTCGCTCGGTTCCTCTTTTTCATGGGCGACGGGAGAAACATCCACGTCTGCGATGCGCATTTCATCAATCTCATCGGGGATATTAAAGTCGCCGATTCGGTCCGCGAGGCTTTCCTCCGGGATAGGCACCGGATATTCGCCTTCGTCAATGAGCATTCTTATGATGTTGGCGATGGTATGCCAAGGTATGTGTGTATAGCCGTCCCCGAAAGAAAACGACATCCCGTCTGCGCCTCGGTGAGTGGTTTTTAGCAGCACATCCATCTGATATTCCGCGTTGCCGTAGTCCTCGTAAATCTTGGACAGGGCAACCGCTTTGTCTTCAAGAGGCATGTCGGTTGCAAAAAGAGTCTGAATTTTTTCATACATTTCAAGTGGATAAAGATCGGTGCTTTTTAAAATGCCTTTGTAATATTCCCGTACTTGTTCATCCGTGTATTCTATATTTATATAGGAAGCTTTTAGCTCGGCCTGCTTCGTTGCCTCATCCTTGGAATTGCTGTATGCCTCATAGTCAAAGACTTTAATCTGCCACAGCGCGATAGCGCCCTTTACTCTTGCTCCGCCGCCATATACGATGCTTTCGGCAAGACTGTTGCCCACTTTTTTACCCGTGGTTCTCAGATTATTCAATTGGTCGATGTCTGCCAGCAGCTTGTGGATGGGGACGATAACCTCATTAACCGTCGAATCTGACATGTTTCCGAGGTCTCCGAAGTTTTTTGCCCGTTCAGGGGTATTGGCAAGGTAAACATACCCGCTTGTACTTTGATAGGACCGCCGCCTTGCTTCGCTGGTGGGCAGCAGACCCTCCTCCAAAATCGGAAGCTTTGAGCCTGTGGCATGATACATCACAGCATAAACAGGGAGATAGATATCGCTGTTTTTTTTCAGCCACTCTCTAACAGCTGCCACTTTTTCCGGTGTGGGCACCCCTTCCTCAATGGGAATAGGGAGCACTTTTTCCGTTAGCCTGTCGGCCCACCGCTCCTGTAAGCTCTGTGTTTTTTGCACAAAAAAAGAGTCGTCCGGCGGCGAATCCTGTTCGCTTTCGGGCGGCTCAGCATTTTGGTTATTTGGGGGCGGCGGGCTTACCTCGCCTTGAATATGATCTCGTTCAACACGATTTCCTCCGCTGCCGACCGCAGACTGTTCAGGTGGCGGGTCTTCTCCAGGATGTCCTCCGTTTCCGGAATCGGTTCGACCTCCAGCATCTGCCCAGTGATGTACTCGATTTTCTCCACTGCTGCCTTGTGAACCCGGTGCATTTTCTCCATCAGCGTGCCATCCATTTTCAAAATCATAAACCGCTGCGGATGGTTTTCGTGCAGGTATTCCATCGCCATTCTGCCGTACTTGCCCAGGGGCTGGCTGTCGTCCTCGCTGTTGTTGGAGATTTGAAGGTTCGGGAGCAGCACTCCGTCCTTCTCGGTGTAGCTCATCTCGATTTTGCTCATGCGTCATCCTCCTTTCCTGTTCAATAATTCTGATTGTCCGTTCCATTTCCAGAAGTATGCCTTTGGAGATGTCGGTTACAGTATGTCCGAGCCTTGCGATCAGCGGAATGCTGTCGAAATGGGCAATGGTCATCATCCCGTTGCCGGTATGGATTTCATCGCCCGCAAGGCTGCATCGCTTGCCAATAAAATAGGCTACGCTGTCTTTGACAATCTCCTGAATTTGACTGAGCAGTCCGTCCTGGGGCAATTGTGAAAACAGGTGGCCTTCAATGTCAAAGTCAAAATCTTGCAGATAATCGTCCAGGCGCTCGGCAACCGCTTCTTCCGCTAATTGGTTCAGGCACTCGGTAAAATCGGAGGATGTAAGATTATGAGCATAGGAAAGGCGGCTGGTCAGCTCTGCTTTCATCTTATCATCAAGCTGCCAGTTTGTTGGTATGATTTCACGGCCATTGGTCTGAGAGATATCAAACAGGTGCTTGATGGTCAGCCTGGCATTGTCATACTCGCAGACCGCCAGCCCTATCGCGCCTTTATTGATGTATCTGCCGAATTTGTTCCATATTGGTGTGGTGGCAAGCATGGTGACGTTTGGATTTTGCGCGTATACCAGCAGGGCGTTGTCAAAGCTGTATTTATATAACCTTGCCGCAAAACCGAGATAATCCCGCCATGCGCCCTCGGTTCGGGTAATGTGAGGTGCGATGGTTTCATAGACCGTCCTCAGTCTTTCATCCTTTCTCAAAATTTCACCTCCTTTTAGTTGACTGGCTCGATTTCCGCTTTGTATCCCCTGGTGCGGGCTATGGTTGTCAAGATCCACAGAAGTTGTAGACTAGCGCCAGCTCCCAATTCTCATTTCCTTTTTCGTCACGAGAGCAGTCGGTGCCGTAGGATACCTCAAAGTCATTGCCTCCGCATTTCGCACAGGTCAAGACATTTCTTGTCATTTTAAGCCGTCTCCTCTTTTACCTTGTTGGAAAAATACCATTCGAGGGCCTCGTCAACGATTCTCTCGATCTCGCTCGCCTTTGTGTCTGCGGGAAAATACTTGGAATAGACCTTGTGCTTAATTTTTACAGGAGACGGTGTGGTTGATTTCGGCTTTTTATTGACTTCGCCCGAAAGGATTTGATAGGCGGTTTTCTCGTTCAGTTTACTGCTTTCGAAATAGCTGCGGAGCATTTCCGCCTTTTTCATATCCACCTTGAATTCATTTTCGGAAAGCACCTTTTCAATATCCTGCTGCTCCGCTTCGGCAAGGTAGGAGAGGGCAACGGCAGGGTAGATGCCGAATTCACCACTATCTACACGTTTTTTTAGGGGTGCAGTCAGTTTGTCCACCCTTAAAAGCCGAGCCACGGTATTCTTGGATAATCCATATTCATCTGCGACCTTTTCCCTGCTCGTTAACTTCTGCCCTATTAGGGCAGAAGTTCCGGTTTCCTTGATATACTGCGGATTTTCAAGCATTTTAAGCTCTGCTATAATGTCGTTGCGCTTACCCTGGGAGAACATTTTTGAGTGACGCAGAGCAAGTACCGCCGCCTTTTCAGACGGTAGCATGTCGGCAAAGGAGCGCTGCATGACATTGGTTTCAATGACATACATCCACGCTTCCTCGTCCGACAGGTTGTCCTTGATGATAAAGTCGCCTTCATCAAGCCCTGCCAGCGTACCGGCATTCATGCGGTTGTGTCCCGCAAGCATTTCATATCTTCCGTTATCCTTAGTGCGGGCAATCATCGGGGTCAGTATGCCATAATTACTGATGCTTGCAACCATATCGTCCAACCGCTCACCGCTGTATAGGCGAAAAGGGTGATTAGAGTATGGGTCCACTTGAGAAAAATTCAAGCGGACCACACCACTTTTAATATTGGTTGGCTGGCTCTCCGGCTCCACTGCCATAAGTAGCTCGTCCATTGATTTAATCCGTTTCGGTGCGGGTCTATCCGGCATATCCAATCAACTCCTTTGCAAATTCCATATACGCAATCCCAGCCTTGGATCTGGACTCATATTCCAAAATGCTCAATCCGCAGCGGTTGGCTTCGCCCACTCTGATAGAACGAGGAATGGAGGTTTTGAAAACTCTCATGCCTCCCCGGTATGCTTCAATTACCTCCGCGCAGACTTCTTTGTGCAGATTGGTCTGCATATCGCACATGGTCAGTAGGATACCCTCAAATTCAATTTTGGGGTTAATCCTGCGCTTGATTTTAAGAATAGTTTTGGTCAGGTCTTGAAGCCCTATGGTAGCGTAGAATTCAGGGTTGATCGTGATGAGAACGCTGTCGGCGGCGGAAAGAGCGTTGATTGTCAGCGGGCCTAGGGAGGGATTTGTATCAATGAGGATATAGTCATAATCCCTACGTAAAGGCTCCAGGATACTGAAAAGCAATTTTTCGCTTCCCATCTCCATCCGCAGATTGGATTCAACCACCGACAGATGAATGTCGTTGGGGATAAAGTCAATCTTCCCGCGCTGCTGAATATACTCGCTCTTGGGCGGTAGCTCTTCCTCGTCCATTGCCATTGTCATTAAGTTTGCTATCGTTGTATGAATTTTCGGGGCATCTTCATTTTCATCTTCCAATACAAGAGAAGCCGTTAAGTTCGATTGGGGATCATAATCGACCGCCAAAACTCGATAGCCTAACTCAGCCAGAGTGTAGCTAAGATTGCGGACACTTGTTGTTTTGGATACACCACCTTTCTGATTTGCAACAGTAATTATTTTGCACATTTTCACCTTTCCTCCTTATCGTTTAAAATTGCTGATTTTTGCCTTTGAAAAAAAGGCGTAAAAAAATAGGCATAAATCGGTGGAAACCCGCTTGTTTACTGGGTTCTACTGATTTATGCCTATTATAACTCACGCATTATTGTAATTGATTTATATTCTGTAATAATATACCCTTTGACTTCGCTATCCCATATTGAATTCTAAAACCCGAGTTTGGCGACATTTTTTTCCAGACCCAGGCGTAGCAAGGCTTTAGACCATGCGTAAGAAAGCGTTTTGTCACTACAACATGTTTTACAGTAAGAAATTATTGAACTGGTTAATCACTTTCGGCTTCATCATTTTTTCACAACTAAATAATTTGACCAATTTTTCCTGCTGGTCAGTCATCTCTGTAATAGTTAATGAACGTTGAGAAGAATTTTTTAACCCAACCTGATTTAATCGACAGCTACTCACTTGTCGCAGCAGTTCTTCAGACGACTGTGTGATTTCCGCTTTCCTGAGCATCATCTCGATTGAGTTTATCAGCAAGTAAGCTAAGATGCAGATGGTCACATGGGCTTTCACTCGCTCTGGCCGTGTCAAATAGATGGGACGTAATGCAAGTTGTGATTTCATCTCTCGAAAAGCTTCTTCAATCTTGTTTTTCTCTCGAT
>NZ_JUEE01000090.1:0-31567 GCF_000802135.1 Desulfosporosinus sp. BICA1-9 | reverse complement strand
CACTAGAGGTAGATATTTAAAGATCTGAAGTGAAATTTAGATCATAGCATAATTAGTGAAAAGAATTTCTTTCATTTGATGGAAGGATCAATCTTTACCTTTAGGAGAATATTGGATGAATGGGTATTCTGTTCTCTGAATATTAATCCTTTCTTTAGTAGCTACTCAAATTGAATTATTGAAAATATATATGATCAATGTTAATGTTAGCCATAGGGAATTCTAGTAGCAACCATTCATTCAGAAAGGTGGAGTTCAATTGTACTTAACAAGATTTAAATATATTCCTTTAATTGGGACTTTGGGGAACTATAAAAAGGAATATTTTAGTAAAGACTTAATTGCGGCATTGACAGTGGCTGTAGTAGTTATTCCACAGTCTATGGCTTATGCACTGATTGCGGGTGTTAATCCAGTTTATGGTCTCTATACTGCAATCGTATCCACAATTATTGCCTCAGCCTTCGGAAGCTCGAAACACGCGATTGCTGGTCCAACTAATGCCATCGCTTTGCTCGTTGCTGGTAACATGAGTAAATATATGGGACTAGATAACGCCTATGAAATGCTTTTTCTGATGACTTTTATGGTGGGTGTTTTGCAAATCCTTTTTGGAGTCATAAAGCTCGGTAAAGTAATTAACTTTGTATCGCATTCAGTTGTTATTGGTTTTACAGCTGGTGCAGGAGTCTTAATTGGGCTTGGCCAGCTGAGTACACTTTTGAGTATATCAATTAAAGATTCTTCGCATATGTCCACAATGCAGAAGTTTTATTATGTAATGACCCATTTAAGTGAAACTAATTATTACGCACTCGGAATCGGCTTGATAACTATGGCCATAATCATAGTTTGTAAGAAGATCAATAAGAGTCTGCCTGGTGCTTTAATTGGAATTATTGTTACAATCTTACTAATCGTCACTTTTTCTCTGGAACAGAAGGGTGTTAAACTTACGGGTTTTATTCCTTCCTCACTACCACCATTTAAAATGATACAATTCGATTTTGTTGCCATGCAGAACCTTTTCGGAGGCGCTTTAGCTATTGCAATCATAGGACTAGTAGAAGCAATCGCAATCTCAAAATCAATTGCCACTACTTCACGGCAAAAAATTGATGCTAATCAGGAATTTATTGCCCAGGGCCTTGCCAATGCAGGTGGCTCATTCTTCCAAGCTTTTGCTGGTTCTGGTTCATTTACACGGTCAGCCATCAATTATCAAAGTGGTGCAGTTACTAGAATCGCTGGAATCTTGTCAGGTGTGATCGTTGCCCTTGTCCTATTGTTTTTTGCACCTTTTGCCAAATTTATTCCTAATCCTGCCTTAGCAGGTGTGATCCTAGTCATTGCCTATAACATGGTTGATAAAAAAGAAATTAAGCACATTGTAAAAGCAGGTAAATTTAAGTCTGATTCCATCGCTATGTGGGCAACCTGTTTTGCTACAATCCTAATGCCGCACCTTGATCTTGCAATATACTCCGGGATAGCATTATCCATAGCTTTGTATCTAAAAGACACTAATAAAGCTCCTATGAAAATCTTAATTCCCTCCCAGGTGAATACCTCTCAAATTATTGAGAAGGAGATCAAATCGGTTAAGTCAAAAGTAGATATTTTAATTATCCAATTGGAAGGCAATCTTTACTTTGGTTCTTCCGAGGATCTACAAAGTAAGCTTGATGATTTAGTGGATAAATCGAAAGTGTTCATCCTCAGAATGAAGTACGTTGCTTCTATGGATTTAACGGCCCTGAGTTCAATTAAGATTTTTATCAGGACTGTAAAAGAAGCTGGGGGAATAGTTATCATATGTGGTGTGAAGTCAGAACTTAACTCATTGCTTACCAATTCCAACGTTATCGCAGATGTTGGTGAGGAGAATATTTTCATGTCAGAAAATGAGATCTTCGCTTCTTCCACCAATGCCTTAGAAAAGGCAAGAGCCGCCCTTAATTGTGATGATAACGGAGAAAAATCTGCTGCATGTACATTACTTGAGTCTGTTACCAATTTTAATGGAGGTAATAGTACGACGAACAAGAACTCCGCTTCATTATAAAACGGGATTATGAACAATTTAATAGTGAATTGTAGTGATAATCTTTTAAAAAAGTGTTAAAATATTGCAATATACAGCATAAGCTGTTACGACAGTTCTACAACTATTTAAGTAAAGTAATTTTGGGAGGGGGTATTGGACATGTCAGATTCAAAGTTTAACGTTCTTCTCTATTCAGATGGATCACAACAGGCTTTGTCGGCAGCCGTTTACACTGCTAATTTGCTTAAGAACATGCCGAATATGCAGCTAACTGTCGTGCAAGTACAAGAAAGCGATGAAGGCTCAACGGGGGTGGAATATAATTGGAAAGATACTTGGCCAGTTAGCCCTACCACAGAGTGGATGAAACGCGTCATCGATGAATCCGACCCGGTAGCTAATAAATTATATGAGAAGATACTTACGAAAACAAACAAATTATTTCTAGAGCGATCTGAGGATGTTGGTCACCAAGTTATATATAGCAATCCGAGTATCTCAGATTCGGTAGACGCGCTACTTGAGTATGCAGAGAAGAAACGATTTCAATTAATTATTATGGGTACAAGAGGATTAACAACTCTAAAAGGCTTGATATTCGGTTGTTTGGCGCATAATGTGCTGAATAGGTCCCCAATACCAGTCTTATTAGTTAAGAAGCTTCCTCAAGAATTTATTGATGAATATATCTCAGAAACTTAATTTGTAACACTAATTAACCTGAAAAACATTGAATTACGCTGAGATGCCCCATGGATTTATCCATGGGGGCATCTCAGCGTAAAGACACAATAGTAATCGAAATAAAAATCCCTTATTGTAGATGTCCTATACATCAAGAGCAAGAGGGGAGACTATTCATAACTCTGTTATCGGTATGGGATTAGTCTAAAGTCAAATACCTAAGTATCACTCTGGAAGAGGATTGACACAAGGGTATTTGACTTTAGACTAAACATCTTCAAATTAAGCTATAATTTTAGGCCATGTTTATTCATGCGATATAGTAGGGTTGGACGAGAAATTCCAAGATATTTAGCGGCCTTGGTCTGGTTATAATTATGCTTTTCTAATGCCTTAATAAAAAGATGTTTCTCCAACTCTTCTAAGGAGAAGCCACTCTCGGGAAGATTAATAATTGGCGAAGTCTCCTCAACGATATCTAATAATTCCTTAGGCAAGTGTATGGGTTGAATCTCATTACTCTGGCAAACAATAAGGGGTCTTTCAATTGCGTTTTGAAGCTCTCTTATGTTACCGGGCCAGTCGTAGCGAGTTAAAATTTTCATTGCCTCCGAAGAAATTTTTTTACTATGAGAAGGATCGAATTTTCCCAGGAAATGATTCACGAGCAAAGGAATATCTTCCTTTCGTGATCTTAGGGGTGGCATTTTAATATGCATGACATTTAAGCGATAATAGAGGTCCTCTCTGAAGGTTCCGTTAGAGATGGCTGTGGAAAGCTCAGAATTAGTGGTGGCGATAACCCGAACATCGACCTGGATGGTTTGAGTTCCCCCGACTCTTTCAAAGCATCTTTCCTGCAGAACCCGCAGTAATTTCACCTGCATGCTTATTGGCATATCTCCGATCTCATCCAAAAAAATAGTGCCTTTATCAGCCATTTCAAAACGGCCCTTCTTCTTAATGGTAGCGCCAGTAAAGGCACCTTTTTCGTGGCCAAATAGCTCGCTTTCCAATAATTGTTCCGGAAGTGCAGCACAGTTTACCGCCACAAAGGGCATAAAAGCACGGTTACTGGCTTTATGTATTTCAACAGCAGCCACTTCTTTACCTGTTCCACTTTCTCCTGTTATCAAAACTGTGGCATTTGTTTTTGCAACCTGCTGAATTAGGAGGGCAACCTCTTTAATGGCCTCACTTTGTCCAATCATTTTACCGTATTTCTTACCTAATTCTTGACGCAAAAAATTAAGCTCGTTCTCTAAGCTAGACAAATGCAAGGCCTGTTTAACTTGAAGCTTTAATTCATCAAGTTTAAAGGGCTTGGTAATGTAATCCGTTGCTCCAATTTTCATGGCCTCAATCGCAGTTTCGATGGATCCGTGGGCAGTAATCATAATGACAGGTATATTTGGGTAAGTACTTTTTAGTTTTCTTAGTACCTCAATGCCATCAATATCAGGTATCTTTAAATCCAATATCACCGTCGAGGGTTCAGTTTCTAGGGCCATTTCAATACCTTGTAAACCTCTTGTTGCCGTTGATACTTGATATCCCTCGTGACTTAATGCCCTCTCTAGGGCCCAGCACATTCTTTCTTCATCATCAATTACCAGAATTCTTGGTATCATGATTATCACTCCCATAGGAAAATTATGAAATGATAGGTAGCTTAATAATAAAAGCCGCTCCTTTATTAGGGACGCTATCCACTTCGATCATTCCGCCATGTAACTTTATACTTTGATAAGAGATTGATAGTCCTAGACCAGTACCAGCTTCTTTGGTTGTATAGAAGGGGTCAAATATTTTAAGCATTTCTTCTTCTGAGATACCTTCGCCAGTATCAGACATATTGATAATGATCATCTCATCCGTTTGGCTGGTTGTAATTTCTAGGAGACCGCCTGCAGGCATAGCCTCAGCAGCATTGACAATAATATTTACAAATACCTGTTTAAGTTTTTCGGTATCAGCAAGGATTTTGGGGAGTTTATTATCCAGCTGCAATTGAACCTTTACCTTTTGTTTTCGTAACATCGCAGCTGAAAAGGAAAGGACTCCCATTATTAAATCATTAATTGAACATTCTTTAATCGCTACTTTGGTAGGACGGCCGAAATCTAATAGTTCTTGAATTACCATATCCTGTCTTTCCACTTGCTCATCTATGGCTCTTGTAAATTCTTCAATACCAGTCATTTGGGAGTATTCCTGCTTCATAAGTTCGACTAAGGTCTTGATAATCCCGATGGGGTTACGCAATTCGTGCGCTACCCCCGTAACTAAACGACCTAGGGCAATAAGATGTTCAGATTGCCTAAGTTGATCTTCCAACTTTTCCTTTTGGGTTAGGCTTACGGCCATCCGGTTCACTGCTCGGGCTACTTGACCTAGTTCTCCAGACATTTCTGGTAACAAATGATGGATATCATTTTCCATACGATGCAATCCCTGCTTTAATCTGTCCACTCCGCTGGTGATATTCTTAATTGTCCTTAAAGTAGCAATCATAACCAATGCCAGAACGCCTAAGGTGAAGTAACGCAGCAATTTTCGATAGAAACTACTTTGATAAAAAAAGGGGTTAAGCCTTTCTCCCGCCCACATAACGGCTACCACTTTTCCTTTTACTACAACAGGTGAAATGTACTCAACTACTTGGTCATCTAAAGAACCAGAAATTCGAAAGAGTGGTTCATTGCCCATCTCAGCAGCTACAAGACCCGATTTAGTATTGTCAAATATCTCTCTCTCCCTCAGAGTTTCTTCTTCTGGTGAGAGATTACGATAGTTATGCAGGAACCCTAAGACCGTAATCTTATCTGTCAGGGGAACATATAAACCGAAGCGAATACCTGAATTTGACGGTATGTAGGGTTCTACAACCTGAGTAAACTCATTGTGCAGAAGGGTTGATGAGATATGTTCTGGCTCAATCCCTAAAGAATCTAGCTTTATCGAGAGTTCTAGATTTGTGCTTTTTACGAGGGCTGTCAGTCTCTGCTCTTTGTCTAAAAAGATAACTCGATCCGTCTGTGAAGCGAAAAAGATATCATACATCAAGGCCAATAATGGTACCAGCATGATAACTGCAAAAATTATTACTAACTGATTGGTAAGACTTTTTCTCTTGAACGACAATAGTAAATCCTTATAGCTCATCAAATCACCTCCATTAAGTGCGAGGATGATAATCGATCAATAGAATTATATACTACAGATTATTGTAGGAAATGATACATATGCCATAATTCCCTAGAAGACTCTAAAAATGGAAGCGTAAAGATATAAATCGGCCTAAATAAGGTATTTCAACAGATATTTAAAACTGAGAAGTGTAGCATTTGATACACTTATTTTATTACGGAACTGGAAAAACCCGAATTTTAAGGTAATTAAAGTTGGCATCGAATTTGCTATCTAATATAGAGAATTATATCACAAACAAAGGAGGGAAGATATCTCTTTTATAGCACCTTTTTTAACAAACAAACAAAGGAGAGATGGCATATGAGTGGAGCACCCAAAGCAACCTTATCAAAAACAATTCTATTCTTAGGTTTATCTATTTGTGCTTATTTGGTAATTTTCTTTAATATTGAGCCGTTGAATCAATTCTTCTTAAGTAAAGCAGTAATTCCTGCTTTCTGCCTTCTAGGTACCGTAATTGCAATTGCATTTCTGTATGGGACTGCAGTATCTAATGTTTTAAGTATACTCGGTTTAGATAGCGATCATTAGAAAGGGGGACGTATTAATGGCAGGCGAAACGATAAGTCTAATTGGAGAAGTTATGACATTCATAGATATCACCCCGAAGGCAGCATTTTCTATGGCAGGACTTGGATTTTTAGGGGGGATGTTAAGTGGTTTTATTGGAAGCGGGGGTGCCTTTATAATGACCCCAGGTATGATGGCCCTTGGGGTTCCGGGCATCGTTGCGGTAAGTTCAAACCTGGCCCACAAATTTGGCAAGGCAATGGTTGGGGCAAGAAAGCACTCCAAAATGGGAAATGTGGATGCACGGTTGGGAATTTTCATGGTTGCGTTCCTTTTAATAGGCGTTAAGTTAGCAGTCTTCCTTAACGAGCATATATTTAACACTTTAGGTAAGGCTGGTTCTAACCTGTATATAAGTTTGGTATTTGTTGTACTCTTATCGGGTCTTTCCCTCTTTATTTTGAGAGATATATTTAATCCTAATCATAAAAAGGGAGCCAATAAACCCACGGGATTTGCTGAAAAACTTGCTAAAATTAATATCCCGCCGATGATTCATTTTAAAGTAGCTAATGTTCGAGTATCCTTATGGTTCGTTGCTATTATTGGATTGGCAACCGGTTGGTTAGCAGGTACTGTCGGTGTGGGCGGATTTATTGGAGTTCCTGCCATGATTTATGTCTTAGGTATTCCTACGATGGTGGCTGCAGGGACAGAATTATTCTTAGCAATTTTCTCAGGGGCCTTTGGAGCCTTTAACTATGCCTTGAATGGTTTTGTGGACATTCGTTTGGTCTTACTACTTTACTTAGGTTCACTGTTAGGCTTGCATATTGGGGCTAATGCTACTAAAATGGTTTCTGAAATGCAAATTAAATTTGTAATGGCAGTAGTTATCGGTATGTCTGCTGTAAGCAGGGCTTTCGCCATTCCCAAATATTTAGTGGATCTTCAAATGGCTAATTTTTCTGCAGGAGTTGCCCGTGTTCTTGATTTGGCTGCTACGGTTACTTTGTATGGTGGTGCTATAGTTGGAGTAATAATGATTTGCCGTTATATTATGCGTTTTAAACAGGGCCAAAAGTTGAAGACTCATACTATTCATCTTAAAGAACATTCAAATCGAGATTCAGCATAAGGAATTTATTTAGACTCCTTATGAGCTTCTTACAATTGGAAACTAATTTATAACTAAGAATGGTATAGTTACTTAAACTAGAATGAGGTGATGTTAATATGGAAGATGGTAAGTTATTAAAGGTGCTTCTTTATTTTGATGGTTCACGGCATTCCTTTTCCGCAGCAGTTTATACTGCCAACCTCTTTAATAGGATACCGAACATGTCTTTAACCGTCTTGCATGTCCGAGAAAATGTTGAAGGGTCTAAACAAGAAGAGTATAATTTGATGGAAATCTGGTCGACTGATCTTAATTCGGATTGGGCAAAAAGCTTATTAGAAAAGGTAGATGTGGATAAACGCAGCCAGTATTCTGAAATTATAGCCAAGACTAATCAAATATTTTCTGAGAGAGGGCATAATGTCAATCAACAGATTATCTTTGCCAATGCGAATATTCCCGATACAGTAGATGCGATTATCGATTATGCAACCAACAAAGGATTTGAACTAATTATTATGGGTACACGAGGGCTAACTAGCCTAAAAGGTTTAATATATGGTAGTTTAGCGCATAGTGTGCTCAATAAATCAGATATACCAGTTTTGTTAATCAAGAAACTTCCTCAAGAGTTTGTCGATGGTTTTTGCTCCTCCTCTTCAGGGAAATCTTCATCCCCTCGTACCAAAGAACGGAGTGATCATTTACATCTGGCAAAATCAATATAATCCAGATAGGAAAAAAATTAGTCCAGGAGAGAAAAAAACCTCTCCTGGACTTTATTTTATAGACAGAATCCTATGCCACATCGCTGTAGCACTGCTGAATGCAAATTGGCTATTTCAGGTTACTTTATATCCATCAGTGGATATACTTTAAATTCTAAAGGCAAAGTTACCATCTTTAAAGATGGGGACTTCTTCTTCATCAACAGTAAACCCTATGATATCAAGATCGCTAGTCCCAATCATAAAGTCAACGTGCACAAGTGAATCATTGACTCCCGCTTGCTCTAATTCTTTTGGTGTTAAATTTGCGCCATTTTCAAGACACACAGGGTAGGCTTTGCCAATCGCTAAATGGCAGGACGCGTTTTCATCAAAGAGGGTATTAAAGAACAAAATCTTTGAGTTTGAAATCGGAGAATCAAACGGAACAAGAGCTACCTCGCCGAGATAATGTGAACCCTCGTCTGTTTCAATAATGTTCTTAAGTGTTTCGAATCCTTTCTGGGCACTGAAGTCAATAATTCTGCCGTCCTTGAAGGTTAAGGAAAATTGTTCAATTAGGTTTCCATTGTAATTCAAGGGCATAGAAGAAACAACAATACCATTAACCCCTGTTTTTTCAGGTAATGTAAACACCTCTTCAGTGGGCAGATTAGCGATAAATTCTAATCCATCAGGTGTATACTCCGAACCCCCAAGCCAAGTATAGTTATCCGGGAGGTTAATTCTCAAGTCAGTACCCAGTGAATTCTTATAGTGAAGAGATTTTAAGGCAGAGGAATTCAAAAAGTCTAGTCTGGTTTTAAGATTCGCTTTGTGCTCCTGCCAAGAAGTATCCGGATTTTGAGTGTCGACGCGCACCGTTTTCAAGATGACCTCCCATAGCTTCTCAATCGACTTCTCTTCAGAAAGGTGAGGAAAGACTTTCATAGCCCAAGCTGCAGTCGGTATTGAAACAACGCACCAAACATTTTTATTGCTCATTAGCCGTTCCCTATAGTCTTTGAGAGCTGTACTGCTGGCTTTTTGAGCCTTAGTCATTCTATCGGGGTTGACATCCTTCATAAGCTCAGGGTCTGAAGCAGAGATGCTTAAGAAAGCTGCTCCTTGGTGAACATAAGAAAGATAAAATTCCTTCTGCCAAGCTGGGAACTCTTCAAAAACTTCTTCTGGAGCATGTAAGAATCGAATTTTGGAAAACAGTTCATCTTTCCATTGGATCACGACGTCTCGTGCACCAGCCTCATAAGCCACTTGAGAAACCAAACGTGTAAAGGGCGCACATTCGATCGGAGAAGTAATGACTAGCATTTGCTTAGGCTGTAGGTTTAAACCTGTTTTTACAATAAGGTGAGCATATTTTCTGATTAAATCGTTATCCATAAAGGCTCCTTTCAATATTCAAGGATACTTGAACCAGCAAAGAGTAAATCGTTTTAACTTTAATTTAACTAAGATCGAGTATCTAAGATGAGAAATTATACCATATTATACAGGGTGGATACAAAATTAGCCATATCGGCCGAAAGGCAATGTGGGAAGATATAGATATTAAGATATTTTCATTAGAAATTATGATATAATTTATAAAAATTTATTCTGAAGGAGCAATAAAATGATAAAACATTTGGAAGATTTGAGAAAAGATACAGTTTCTGAATTCCGTGGGGGGAAAGGCGTAATCCAGATGACACACTTTCTGGACGTTGAAAAAGACGAATTTAAAGGCAAAGGTCGGTTATTTGCTAAAAATGTCTTAAAACCTGGCACATCCATTGGTCTGCATGAACACGTTGGAGATTCCGAAACCTATGTGATTCTAAGTGGAGAAGGTCTGGTTAATGATAATGGAGACCAAAAAGTTGTTAAACCTGGAGATGTGATCATTACAAGAAATGGAGAAAAACACTCTATTACAAATACCGGAACGTTTGACTTGGAATTTCTGGCCTTAATCTTATTCGATTAGTAAGGTTGAGAGCTTGGCTGTTCTCAAGTCCTTTGGATTTATTGGAAAATCTATAGATAGGTGATATAATTCCCTTGTTGAGAAAATTTGTCATAGGGATAATAGTTGTTGGACGTTACAGTTCGGAGCTTAGGAGTATGAACTATTAGAAAGGTAGGATTAAATAATGGCGGTAAGACTTAGTAAAGGGCAGAAAATTGACCTCACGAAAAGTAATCCGAACTTGAAAGAAATTATCGTTGGGTTAGGCTGGGATTCGAACCAAGCGTCAAGTAGTTATAGCTTTGACTTAGATGCCTCGGCTTTTTTAATGGGATCGAACGGTAAAGTGAAAGATGAAAACGATCTTGTCTTTTACAACAATCCCTCAGGTGGACAAGGTTCTGTAAAGCACAGTGGGGATAACAAGAAAGGCTCCGGCGAGGGTGATGACGAGCAGATTCATATAAATCTCACGGCAGTGCCTACATATATCGAGCGGATTGCTTTTACAATAACCATTAATGACGCTCAAATGAAACGGCAGAGTTTTGGAGATATCAAAAATGCTTATGTGCGTATTTTGAACGGTGGCACGAAGGAATTACTCCTTAAATACGAGCTAGGGCAGGAATTTTCCGTGGAAACCGCTATTGTCGCTGCAGAAATATATCGACATTCTGGAGAATGGAAATTTAACGCTATTGGGAGCGGGTTCCAGGGCGGATTGGCTGCTCTCTGTGGCAATTTCGGGTTAGAGGTAGAGGAAGAACAACCTTCAGCCAGCGCTAATAGATCGGTGAGTAATAGTTACGGAAACACAGGAAATACGAACTTTGCAACGAGTACATCAGCTGTGCCTTACAGTAGTACCCAAAACCATAATCAAAATCAGTATCATAACTCACAGTCCTATGGACAAACTCAAACTAATTCCCAGCCCTATGGTCAATCGAATTATAGTGGTCATTCGGCGAATCAAGCTGGTATGGCCTGCCCACGTTGCCATTCAAATCAGGTGACTGCCGGTAAAAAAGGATTTGGCATTGGCAAAGCTGCAATCGGCGGTATTTTGTTAGGCCCAGTCGGGTTATTGGCTGGATTTATTGGCAGTAAAAATGTGGAATTTGTTTGCCTGAGCTGTAAAGAGCGTTGGAATTCCGGAAGTAACACGAATACCGCAGAGTGGCTACAGAAGCAAGCCGAAAATGCCCGTGGTGTTGTGAACAAGTATATGGGGAAAGACCTTACAGAGGCCTTGGTCGCTGGTAGCGCTTTAGTAGCTATAGCAGACGGGTTTATAGACCCTTCGGAAAGGGAGAAGCTCATTGATTATTTCCGCACTAGTCAGGAAATGAAAGGGATTAATATTAATGAAGTAGATTCCCGATTTAATTACTTTGTTCAGCGAATTCAGAATGACCGTATGCTAGGTAAGGCGGAAGCATTGCGGACAATTGGTAAGTTAGCGAGTAAACCAGAAGCTGCGCGTTTGGTGGTACGCTTGTGCTGTGCAATCGGTTTTGCTGATGGGGAATTTGCTCCGGTAGAAAAGCAGACTGTAGAGGAAATATGCCGCGAGGTTCACTTGGATCCCAGGGAGTTTATATTCTAAGCGTTTGTATTTTAGGTTGTTGCATAGTTGATACAATGTAGAAAATACACACCGAATAGTGGTGCTTATGCAAACTAATTATTGGAGTTGCTTGTAAACCCTTGGAATTGGTCACAAGAAATAAAATAGATAAGTCCGAATTAACACATGTATTGTAAATTCGGACTTATCTATTTTATTAGACGATTTCAACACTTAAGAATTCATGTTTTTGTGGCTTATTAAAGGAAAGTGACCAAGAGAAAAGTATTTGGGAGAAGTTCATCAATGGCGGGGATATTGATACTACGAAATTACAGTTAGAAGTTTTAGATTCATGGCAAAGGTGTAAAAAAAGGAGATTTCCGAGCGGATTTGTACTACCGCATCAACGTTGTCAGCATTGAACTACCGCCCTTGCGAGAGAGAAAAGGGGATATCTCTCTTTTAATAGCTCACTTTGTCCAAAAAATGTCAGAACGAATGGAAAAGAAAATAGAGATTATTACCCCGGATGTATATAGAAACTGTGCACTGTATGATTGGCCAGGAAATGTACGCGAATTACAGAACATAATCGAACGGGCTGTGACTTTAGTAGAGGGAAACACAATAAGTTCGCATTTATTCCCAGAAAGATTAGCTAAATTATCGGATGACTTTCCTCATACCCCAGAGGCTCGCAAACTTAAAGATTATAGAAAGACGTTAGAACATGACGCGATTCAAGCGTGCATTGAAACATGTGGAGGTAATATGACCCAGGTGGCCAAAGAACTTGGTATTTCCCGCCCCACACTTTACCGTAAACTAAAGGAACTTGGATAAAATACGAAATTGTTAAACAAATGAGACACGTATCAAGATTACGTGTCTCATTTGTTTAACACTAGTAAAATTGAGGTTATTAAATCATGGAGTTGAATGATCTTACTATATTCCAAATAGGTTAGGGGATGAAATGGCACATCTTACGAATGTATGCTAATCATTAAATTCAATGGAATCAACTTTTTTCTATCAAACACTTGAGTTTTAAATATCAAGTGTTTCTTTTTTATTACACATATAATAGAGCACTGCTAAAAAACCTTGAATTTTCATAACTTTCTGAATTGGCACGGGTCTTGCAATGTTTCTACGTTAAACTAGAGGATTTTTTGTGCTTGCTTTAATGACTTTTCAAGCATGAATTAAGGTGGTGGATTTACAAAAACAATAAAACAACACAATAATAGTTGAATTAATTTTTGAGGAGAGTGGAATTTCAATGTCAGATAAGTTTAAAAATCTTATGTCACCTCTAAAAATTGGTCCTGTAGAACTAAAAAATCGTGTAGTTCTCGCCCCAATGAATGAGACAATGTCAGGCTACCAAGGGCAGGCAACGGAGGAGATGAATTCTTACTTTGCCGCTAGAGCGAAGGGTGGGACCGGACTTATTACAACAGGTGCGATCATGGGGACGAGGCTGGCGGCTAAATATGTGTGGCAGCGTAACCTTAACCTTTATGAATTAGGCCATGTTCAAGGACTTCATCAACTAACCGAACGGGTTCATCATTTCGGTGCTCAGATTGCTGCCCAGATGACAATTGGCTTTGGCAGGCAAGGTCATTCAAATGATCACCATGACCTTGCGCCAGCAGCTACGGGAGGCCTTCCCTATGAAATGTCTTTAGATATGCAGCCGGTTGCGGTTGCAGCAGGTTGCCGAAAGTTTGAAAGTCCCCGTGCGAATTTGATAGGTCAGAATACACGGGAGATGACAATTGATGAGATAAGAAGCGAACAGAAAGAGTTCGCTCATAGTTGTCAGTTAGCCGGAATAGCTGGCTTTGACGCAATAGAGCTTCATGGGCCTCATGGTTACCTGGAGCATCAGTTTCTTTCGCCTTTGACTAATAAGAGAACCGATATGTATGGCGGTTCTTGGAGAAACCGTAAGCGTTTTTTGCTCGAGGTTAGTGAACAAGTACGTTATGCCATGGGTACTGGTGTAGCGGTTGGTTGCCGCATAAGTGCCGAGGAACACGTAGAAGGAGGTCTTACTCGCGAGGAGATGATAGACGTTGCCCTAGACCTGCAAGCCCTTGGAATAGACTACATCAGTCTTTCTGATGGCGGCGGATATGAGGATGCTGGGCATTTGGTTCCTGAAGCTAACCGTGCAGAGCATTTCCCGGACCAAGCGGCCGAGTTCAAAAGGGCTTTGAAGGTCCCTGTGATCTGTACTTCGATACATGATCCGTTACTTGCTGAGTCAATGTTGGTAGAGGGTAAAGCAGACTTAATAGCTATGGGAAGGCAGCTATTCTGTGATCCGGAGTGGGTTAATAAAGTTGCCGAGGATCGTATTCAGGACATTGTTCGCTGCAAGCGTTGCAATATTTGCCTTACTAGATGCTTGGCCGGAGTCCCCCCCCGCTGCCCTTTTAACCCTAATCTTGGCAGGGAATGGGCAATGGATGAATACAAGATTGGTCCACGCACGAAGAATGAGCCTATGATGCCACGGGCTTTAGGAGCAGGAATGCCGGCCTTGGATCGCCCTTGGTGGAAGAAGGAACTATCGTATATGGAAGATAGTCAGTATGTTTTCCGTGGTCCTGGTCCCCGTTAATTGATGCTAGGAGAGGGAGGCTGTTTCTATAAGGTACTTTCTAAATGGGAATAGCCAAATTCTTGCAGCAAGTTGACATAAATTTTATCCTGGAGAAAGGGGCTCTAGATGAAAAGGATTTTAGGGTTGGTTGCTTCCCAACGCAAAACGGCCAATGGTGAAATACTTCTTAAAGAGGCAGCTGCCGCAGCAGGGGACGAATACGAACTGGAATTGATCCGGTTGGCCGAATGGCGATTCGAACCCTGCAGGGGGTGTTTTACCTGCCTTCTTCCAGATAAATCTTGTCCTATCGACGATGATCTTTATCCCCTGGCAGATAAAATAAAGGCAGCCGACGGGATAATTTTGGCATCACCCTGTTATGCCTTAGGTCCTGCTTCTGTTACCAAACTAATAGGGGACAGAATCATTGCGCTGAACCAGCTGCTTGAGGATTTCTGGGGAAAACCCTGTGTTATTATTGCTACTGCCGGAAATCATGGCTGGGAAGGCTATACCCTCTCTGCGTTGATTACCACAGCTAGAAATATGGGGTTAGGAGTAAAAGATGCCTGTATGTTCATAGGGGCATTGCCCGGTGAAGCCGTTTTGGCAGAAGGTGTTCGGGGACGAGTAAGGCTGTTGGGCAGCCGATTGTTTGATGAAGCTCGTCCACCCGAGGAGGGTGAGTGTCCAAGCTGCTGGGCGGATATTTGGAAGTTTCCTCAGCCTGGAATAGCTATTTGTTCCTTATGCGGCCAAGTAGCTGACCTTATTGCTGGGAGAGATGGGGTTATATGGATATTCGGACCTCGCAGCGACAGACAAACGAAAGAGGGGCTTGTACGTCATAACCAAGAGCTGAAGGGTAAGGTTAAAGAGTATTTTTCCCGCCGTGAAGAACTGACTGTTGTCAGAAAGGCTTATAAAGGGGAAGACAACTGGCTTAAACCGCGAACTAAATGAGCAGTTCCTTGAATTCCGATAAATTGGGCTGTTTGAAGAGTATCCTCTTGGTCCTGACATTTATAAAAGACGTACAGATTAGAAAGAAAGCATTTATTTATACAGTAGGTTCAGAATATTTAAAATAATTGCGAAGTCTAAATGTTAGATGAAAGTAGGTGATGTTGAACGTAAAATAGCGTTTGACTATATCTTTGATCTTACGAAGAACCTAGATAAGAAGGAGGGGTCCGAAAATGAATGCAAATGTGCCAATTGTGTATCCAAAGTATCGCTGGTTTGTCATGGTGACGATGATAATTGGGGTTATAGCTCAAGGGGTAATTATGATTGCACCTGCCCCGTTAATTGGTGAGGTGGCAAAGCATCTGGGTCGGGATCTGGGCTTGGTAACATTTACAGTGATGGGGTTATGGACCGTGACTGTCTGTATCGGGGGCATTATCGGCGGAGCCATTGTTGATAGAGTAGGTATTGTCAAAGTGTATTTAGTCTGTGGTATATTGCTGATCTTGTCAGCCGTCTTGTTACCATTTGTTGGCCCAAATCTACCTGCCATAATTTTGCTCCGGCTAGTCGGGGGACTTGGTACCGGACCGATCATTACAACTATATCTCGCATGGCAGCGGAATGGTTCCCATTCAAAGAGCGTGGGCTGATAACTGGGGTTCAGGGCATGTCTACTGCTTTAGGAGTATTCGTAGGCTTTGGAGCCTCACCTGCTGTTTTCAGTGCAACCCAATCCTGGACAGTAACAATGGTTTGGATGGCTTGCCCGGCAATTATTTTTTTAGTTTTTTCTATAATAATGATTTTTGGCCCGAAGGCACCAGAATTGATAGCGGAAGAACATGAAGACGTTCAAGCCGCCAAAAACGATTTTAAGTTGGCCTTAGGGGAGCCTATCATTTACCTGTTAATTGTCTATGTATTTTTATTCAACTGGTTAATCCAAGGTATCAATGACCTTACACCAGGATATTTTGCGATTCCGTTACCGGTGGGCGTTGGTTGGGGACCAATGGTGGCTGGACAATTGATGATGATCTTTCAGTTTGTGTTTATGATTGGTTCGTTGGTAAGCGGTTGGCTTCATGACAAGGTTTACAAAGGTAATACCAAGTTGCAGATTATGCTATCGTTTCTTCTAACGGGTGTATACTTCTTTGTCAAGTTATCAGGGGTAACGGGACAAGGACCTAATCCTCTATTACTAGTGGTCATGTTGGTAACAGCATTTTTCATGGGCCAGGGTATCGCCACGACTATGGCGTTTATCGCCAAGAGTTATCCGGAGCATATTACGGGTAAAGTGGGCGGTATGGCGATGGGATTAGGCTTAATTGGTGGTACAGTAGGCGTTGGTTTAGGCTCAAGTGCGCTAACTGCAACACATACTTACCAGCTTTCGATCCTTATCGTAACCATTGTTGCTATCGTAGGTTTCTTCGCAGCGATGGCCTTTAAAAAGCCAAAAGCTTTTGCACATCTACATGAGAAATCTGCAATGATTGCTAATAACAATTCAAAGACACTATGAATTAGTTTATCGTAGAATATTAGGCTTGGTCACGGGTCTATTGTATAACCCGTGACCAAAATCAATCCAAAGGCCATTCTGTCTATAGCCGGGAGTAAGTTTATTTCATGGAAAGTGTATATGCCAAAAAATATAAATACACTAGGTAAGAGGGTAGAGCATTTTGGAAGAAATCGTACTAGAAATC
Organism: Desulfosporosinus sp. BICA1-9; assembly: GCF_000802135.1. Taxonomy (NCBI): domain Bacteria; kingdom Bacillati; phylum Bacillota; class Clostridia; order Eubacteriales; family Desulfitobacteriaceae; genus Desulfosporosinus; species Desulfosporosinus sp. BICA1-9. The sequence goes on along the minus strand of NZ_JUEE01000090.1, from coordinate 14,424 downwards.
GATGGACTTGAAGTCAAAACTAAAAAGGGTAAGACAATACTAGAGGCAGCATTAGAAGCGGGAATTTACATCCCCAACCTCTGCCATCACCCAGATCTTAAGCCCATCGGTGCTTGCCGGGTATGTGTTGTTGAGGTCGAAGGTTTGCCTGATCTACCCACTGCCTGTACCATTAAAGCAAAGATGGGAATGGTGGTGAAGACCAAGACGCCCAAGGTTGAGCAGATACGGCGGCTTGCTGTAGAGTTAATGCTAACCGTACATCCAGCAGACTGCTCCACCTGCCCAAAATATGGTAAGTGCGAATTTCAGTCTCTTACTCAGTATGTAGGTGTCTCTAGTGGAAGATTAAGAAACAGACATAAAGCGCTTCCGGTTAACACTGCTAATCCGCTTTTTGTGCATGATCTCAGCAGGTGTGTCCTGTGCGGGCGATGTGTGAGAGCCTGCCAGGAACTACGTGGGGTAAAGGTACTTGATTACAACAAGAAAAACGGCGAGGCCTATATCAGTCCTGTTCTGGATCTTCCCTTAGCTGATGCGGGTTGCAAGTTCTGTGGAGCTTGTGTTGAGGTTTGCCCTACAGGTACGATCAGGGATCATGATGGACTTTTAAAGACGGGAGTTATTCGCAAGGAGTCACTTGTTCCCTGCAAAACCACTTGTCCCGCTGGCATTGACATACCCCGGTATATTCGTTTGATCCGTGAAAATAAGCCTTCGAATGCTGCTGCGGTGATCAGGGAGAAGGTTCCTTTTCCGATGAGCCTTGGTTATGTATGTAACCATCTCTGTGAAAACGCCTGCCGACGCAAAGAAGTGAACGAGTCTATTTCAATTCGTGACCTTAAGCGCTTTGCTGCTGAAAATGATGATAAGCAGTGGAAGAATAAATCCAAGCTGGCGCCGTCAACAGGCAAGAGGGTAGCCGTAGTGGGTTCAGGACCAGCCGGGCTGACCGCAGCTTATTATTTGGCAAAGCAGGGTCACGATGTCACTGTATTTGAAGAATTACCATTGCCTGGCGGCATGCTTAGATTCGGTATACCGGAGTACAGACTACCCACACAGGTAATTGCCGATGAAGTCAAAGAAATTGAAAGCATAGGTGTACAGATCAGGACAAATACGAGGGTGGATTCCTTAGATACTCTTTTTGAAGAAGGCTACAAGGCCGTCCTTGTAGCAGTCGGTGCTCATCAAGGGGTAAAATTGCCTATTCCTGGGGCTGACCTTGACGGAGTACTTGTTAATATAGCTTTCCTCAGAGATACGAGGCTCGGCAATAAAGTCCATGTGGGTAAAAGGGTAGTTGTCCTCGGCGGTGGGAATGTCGCCTTTGATTGCGCCCGTGTTGCCCGCCGTCTCGGTGCCAGCGAGGTTCACATAGCTTGTCTGGAATCAAGAGAAAAAATGACGGCCAGTTCGGAAGAGATTAAACACGGAGAAGAAGAGGGCATTATCATCCATCCTTCCCAAACCTTTGTCAAACTTACTGGCGAACAAGGGCATGTTACAGGCGTTGAGTGTCTTGATGTAGAGTCATTTGTCTTAGAGGAGGACGGAAGAGCAAAAATTATTGTTGTCGAAAGTTCAGAACACATTCTACCGGCAGACACTGTTATCTTCGCCGTCGGGCAACGTCCGAAAGATATTGATAAGTTCGGCTTGACCATTGGTCGAGGAAATACGATTTTGGTTGATCCGGATACCCTAGCTGCAAATAAGGAAACTGTCTTTGCGGCTGGCGATGTCGTGACTGGTACGATCTCGGTTATTAAGGCAATAGCTGCTGGCAGAAAGGCAGCTGTCGCAATCGATAAATCACTTGGTGGGGACGGTAGGATAGAAGAGGAATTGGCACCGATAGAAGAGCCCAGTGCTTGGATTGGCCGAGAAGAGGGATTTGCTTTACAATCTAGGTTCGGATTGAGCAATATGAGCTCTAATAAAGATACTGCTCTGAAAGAGTCGCAACGCTGCTTGCAGTGTGATCTTAGAACCTTGATTACCGAAAAGAAATTCTGGGGGGATTATGTTCGATGACATTTGAACAAATACAGCACAAAGCAATAGCTGAATGGAGGTATTTGGAAGATAATCAAACCCCTCGCATTTATATTAACACTTCGGAATGCGGCCGCTCCTCCGGGGCGTTACAAGTGCTGGAACAATTTAAAGTTGAGTTTGAACAGAGCAACATCAAGGCCAAGATAGTAGAAGTGGGATGTATTGGAAGCTGCTGCCTTGAACCCTTAATTTTTATTGCCAAGCGTGGCCGCCCTCGTATTGGCTACAGCAAGGTTACTCTGGAAATTGTTTCTCAGCTTGTAACAGATTATCTCGTTAATGATAACCCGAGGACCGACTTGGCCATAGGTACAATCGGTAAGGGTATAATTGAAGGCCTTCCCGACTTTTTCGAACTGCCCATTTTTAGGCATCAAGTGAAAATAGCAACCCGCAATTGCGGAATAATCGATCCTGCAAATATCGACCACTATATTGCTAACGGCGGCTATAGTGGGCTAGCCAAGGTACTAAGTATGACCCCTGAGCAGGTTATTGAAGAAGTTCGCAAGTCTGGACTGAGGGGGCGAGGTGGTGCAGGTTTTCCTACGGCAGCTAAATGGGAAGCCTGTCACAATGCCCCAGGTAGTGTGAAATATATGATTTGTAATGCTGCTGAAGGTGATCCCAGGGCTTATTCAGTCAAGCATTTGCTGGAAAGCGACCCTCATGCTGTTTTGGAGGGGATGCTGATCGGGGCCTATGCTGTAGGCGCAGCCCAAGGCTACATTTATATCAACGAAGATAATGGCTTGGCCATTGAAAGGCTTAGAAAAGCTTTGCAACAAACTGAGACTTACGGGCTTTTAGGTCATAATATCCTAGGTTCCGGTTTCAGCTTTCAGGTAGAGATTTATAAGGGAACAAGCGACTTTGTTGGCGGCGTTGAGACAGCCATGATTAGTGCCATGGAGGGCAAAAGGACTATGTCGTATACCCGTCCTCCCTATCCAGCTGCATCCGGACTGAGAGGTAAACCGACCTGTATCAATAGCACCGAGACTCTGGCCAACGTATCGGCAATTATTCAAAAAGGTGCCGAGTGGTACGCTGGTTTTGGTACTGATAAGAGTAAAGGGAGCAAGTTATTAACCTTGACCGGCGAGGTGGGGTGCCCGGGAGTTATCGAAGTGCCAATGGGGACCACGCTCCGTCAGATTGTATATGAAATTGGTGGGGGCATAACAGGCAGCCAGGATTTGAAGGCAATCCTGATTGGCGGTCCCACGGGAGGTTGTTTACCGGCCAGTGCACTGGACCTTCCGGTTGACTTTGATCATCTAGCGGTAGAGGGCGCGATTATGGGTTCCGGAACAATTATGGTTGCCGCTACCAATACCTGTATGGTTTATTTGCCAAAAGACTGTCTTTCCTTTACTAAGGTTGAATCTTGCGGTAAGTGTGTGCTGTGTCGGGAAGGAACTGCACAACTACTAGCTATTCTGACTGACATTACGGAAGGTAAGGGTAAATCTGATGATCTTGACTTGTTATTGGAATTAGGTGAGGGTATGCAGTCTGGGTCAATCTGCAGTTTGGGAAGGACGGCACCCAACCCGGTGCTGACTGTAATCAAGTATTTCCGTGATGAGTTAGAAGCACATATCAAGAAGAAGAGGTGTCCTGCACTTGTTTGCAAAAAGTATATCACTTATCACATTTTGGGCGATAAGTGCCAGGGCTGTCAGATATGCTTAAAGAACTGCCCGGACGAGGCCATCCTCGGCGAGGAACTGATGATCCATGTAATAGACCAGGACGAGTGTACAAAGTGCGGGGTCTGCTTGGAAGTATGCCCCTCCGAATATAGCGCGGTGACAAAGGCTGGCGGGGTAAAACCTAAGACTCCCGACGAGCCGATCCCTGTAGGAAGTTGGAGAAAAAGGTAAACAAAAGGATACCTAATTATTTTTAAGGAGAGATGATCATGAAAGAAGTGAATGCGGATGTAGCCATTATTGCAGCCGGTCCGGCAGGGTTGGCCGCTGCCGTTGCTGCAGCGGAAAATGGCGCCAGTGTTATGGTTTTCGAAAAATCCAACGTAACAGGCGGATGTGGCAACATGGCTATGGGACCTTTCGGGGTTGAAAGTAGACTGCAAAAGAAACAGATTATCGGGCTTACAAAAGAAGAAGCTTTTAAAATGCATATGGACTTCAACCATTGGATTCTGATGCCCGATTAGTGCGGGCATTTATCGACAAATCCGGCAGTACGATCGATTGGTTAGAGGATATGGGAGTAGAATTTCTGATGGCGGCCAGACACTTTGTAGATTCTCAACCAACTTGGCATATTATAAAAACACATAATGGAGCTCACGGAACCGGGGCGCTTATTTATAAGGCCATGACGGAAAGAGCAGAAGAACTTGGCGTGAAATTCTTTCTTAATACGCCTGTTAAAAAGATACTTAAAGAAGACGGACGCGTTGTAGGATTTCTGGCTGAAGATAGTTCCGGAGAAACGGTTCAAGCCAAGGCGAAGGCTGTTGTGGTAGCCACTGGCGGCTTTGGTGGTAATGCTGAAATGATCAAGAACTATACCGGATATGAATGGGGACGGGATTTATTTTCCTTTAAAATTCCCGGCATTGACGGGGATGGTCTTAAGATGGCCTGGGAAGTTGGTGCAGCTAAAACTCATATGATGTTGGAAATGTATTGCTCCATTCCAAGGCAACCGGAGTATTGGTACGTTGATGCAGTGTTCCGTCAACCGAACCTGTTAGTTAATTTAGACGGGGAACGTTTCTTTAATGAAGAAGTTATCCAAAACAATACATTTGCCGGCAATGCTATTTCCGGGCAGAAAAATCGCTGTGCTTTTATGATTCTTGATGAAACCGCAAAGAAATATTATCTGAAGAACGGGTTTGACCAATTATGTTATGATGTTCCGATTGAAGACGCCAGTAATTTTGACAGCGAATTGCAAAGCGCTATTGCTGATGGATGTAATGACTTTTTTGTAGCAGATACTCTGGAAGAATTAGCGGAAAAAGCAGGGATTAACGTAGAAAATCTAAAGAAAACTGTTGCTGAATATAACAAAGCCTGTGAGAGTCGTGACTCATTGTTTAACAAGAACTATAAATATCTGAAACCTATCAAGAAAGCTAAATTTTACGCTGGTAGATTGGTACCAAGTGGTTTCGGAAGTTTGGGCGGAATTAAAATTAATTATAAAGCGGAAGTGCTAGACGAAGGATTTGAAGTCATACCGGGGCTTTATGCGGCAGGCACAGATGCTAATTCCATCCATTCTGACAGCTATACATTCATAATGCCGGGTAATACCATGGGGTTTGCCATCAACAGCGGACGGATCGCCGGTGAAAGTGCTGCAGAATATGTAGAAACTCTTTGACACTCCCCTTGGATGAATCTAGGGGATTCTAGGTTCATCATACCGACTTATGCCGTGTACTCCCCAAGCTTAAACCGTGTGTCCCACGGCAAAGAAATTTATCCTGCCAGCCTTAATCCTTCTCTAAGGATATTTTTGGCGGCGTTTTCATCTCGATCATGATACAAGCCACAAATTGGGCATATCCATTCTCGCAGGTTCAAGTTTTTTACATCCTTATTGCGATAACCACATGCGGAACAAAGCTGACTGGATGGGAATGTTTTGCCGATGATTGATAATTCCCTTCCATACCATCCCGCTTTATATTCCAGCATTGACCGGAATTCAGACCAAGAAACGTCGGCTATCGACTTTGCTAGATTATGATTTTGAATCATGTTCTTAACCTGCAAATCTTCCAAACAGACCGTTTGATTTTCACGAATTAGTTTAGTTGTTAGCTTATGCAAAAAATCCTGACGGCAATTGCGAATAGTTTCATGGGCCTTAGCAACTTTTTTTCTCGCTTTGTCTCGGTTGAGACTTCCTTTTTGTTTTTTAGATAACTTGCGTTGGAGCCGTTTAAGCTTACGTTCGTGTTTGCGATAGTGTTTAGGATTCCTAAAATGTTCACCGTCAGAAGTGATGGCAAACTCTTTAATTCCTAAGTCAATCCCTACGGCTTGATCTACTCTTGGCAAAGGTTGAATCTCTACTTCGCAAAGAATTGAGATGAAATAGGTTCCGCTAGGACTTCTGCGAATCGTGGCTGAAATGACCTTTCCGTCAACTTCTCTACTCTTCGCAAAACTTACCCATCCAAGTTTGGGAAGCTTAATCTTGCTATCACTTACCTCAATACTAGATTTATTGGCGTTAGTTCTATAGCTTTGTTTAGGATTCTTTTTACATTTGAAGTTAGGAAACCCCTTTTTCTCTTTGAAGAACTTTTGATAGGCTTTATCCAAGTCTTTAAGAGTTTGCTGGAGGGCCATGGAATCGACTTCTTGAAGCCATTCGATTTGTTTCTTTAATTGTGTGAGTTCAAGACAGCAAGAATTAAAGTTCAGGGTTTTTCGTTCAGCTTCAAATAGTTTAATACGTGCATCAAGGAAGTGATTGTAGACGTATCGAGTACAACCTATAGTTTTGTTAAGGAGTACTATCTGTTCTTTGGTTGGATATAGCCGAAATTTAAAGGCTTTGTGCAAGGCATTACCTCCTCTCTGAAACCTTTTGACTTTCAATATACTGCTTAACAATGGCTAGCGGCGCACCTCCAACAGTAGAGATTAAATACGAATTAGTCCATAACGTTGGCAATTTAGTGGTTAACTCTTTAAACTCCTTTCTAAGTATTCTCGACGATTTTCCTTTGATCGTTTTAATGACCTTATGGACACCAAATTGAGGATCTACTTCAATCAATAGGTGGACGTGGTCGGGCATAATCTCCAGTTCTATTAGTTCGGATTGAAGTTCTTCGCATATCTCCCTTATCAACTCCTTTAAGCGAACTTCAATTGAAAAGATACCATTTTTAAGAGTGATAGAAGGTTTGTTGTTGATTATGTGATTACAGAGCATGAAAATAATTTTAATTTAACCATTGGAACAACCAAGCTTATAAATGAATAAGGGGTACAGAACCCCGTAGCTTAGTAAAATTCAATGTGGTAAGGGTGCGTTTCGCCGCTTCAGAGATGCGATTATTAAGCATGGGATAGAAAAAGAATGGGATTTGTACAAACATGACATTTTGCGAGACCGTCCGTGAATGGTGCGAATTCCATAAAATTGACAATAGATGAGTTGCTTGATTGGAACTTCGTTCTCCGGAGTCTGACCGTGTGCCAAGATCGAGCCACTCAAAATAGTACCCGGAAAGTGGTCAAACGTCCATCAATGTCAGTTCCCCGAAGACAGTTTCTGCAATGATATTTTGGCTGGAAACCAGTAATAGCAGCAAACTGCCTATCTTACGTTTCATTTTCATTATCCTTTTTCGGTGAAGGCTTGTGGGACTTTTGACGCAGGGAGTTAGTAAACCCCAACACTCGGGGCCGGGTGTTTAAGGCCCAAAGCGGTGCTTTAATTAGAATATAGAAAAGAGGCTTTAAAAAGGGATCGTACAAGAAAGGGAATACAGGATGTTTGAAGTCATAAAAAGTGAATACGGAAAAGAGCTTGGAGTGTTTGAATTTGATTATCAAGGAGAGCACTCGTCGTTAGATGCGGTTCTAATAAATGCAAAAATCAAGTTTTATGAAAAGGGTTTACATATTTCGACGGGATTGAGCAGTGAGAGCCTTTTTGTTGAATGGGGCTGTATAAAAGGAATTACTTGCACAAAAAGCAGACAAGCACTCATAAATCTGAAGACCGATGAAGGTGTGATGAAGCTTAAAAAAGAAAAGAAGGAGACCGATATCAGTCAGTTTAAGAGGATGTTAAAAACTCATGTCCCGGGCATTGAAATTGAGTATGTGAAAGCATCACCTGATAATTTGCGTTCTATTGAAATGAAACGTGCTGAAAAGCTCTATGAAGAACAGGAGCGAAGGGTTGATGAATTTGTAAGAAACTGTGGGGGCGAAGATGACCTGGAAATTGAGGAGGCCTGGCAAAAATACCTTGAAAATCATCTTCAGTTTCCTTTTGAAGCCGAAATTATAGATGATCCTGGTCCTTTGAAAGTTGGCGATATTATCAAGGTAACAGCAATTGAAGGTATTTTTGGTTTATATGGTATCGTCGTGAAAGCAAGAATGGGCAGAAAGCAGTTTTCATTTCCCATTTGTCTTCTGGAACCGGTTGAGAAGGAGAGTAAAAACTATCAACTGGTTGATGATTACAACTTTGGGTTCTGTAATCGATAAAGGGGTTGCGGCCCTGCAATATAACCCTTTCGAGGTAACCATTTTTTTGATTGTGATCATTTTTTAAGGTATAATGAAATCAGAGATTTAATCATTGCCTTAAAGTTTGTTTTAAGGTCTTCAAGAGGTGATAAACGTGACAATTACAGATATAAGAGATGCGGTGGTTCAGGTTGCACCTGCGTATCCGGTGCTTAGCATCGACTTGTTTGGCTCGTTTGCAAATGGTGAGAATACGGAGGAGTCAGACGTGGATTTACTTGTATACTTTGATGAAAAAGTTGCAAGTTTATTTGATATGTCCGGGCTTAAGCTTGATATTCAAGAGAAATTGAACACCAAGGTGGATGTGGATGCCGGCCCTTTAAAGGAAAACAGCTATTTAACCATTAACAAGAAGGTAAGGATATATGAAGCATAGGGATATTCAATTACTTAAAATGATCATATCCGAATGCAAAGACATTATAAGGTATTCTAATGAAATCGGTGAAAAAGGATTCCACGAAAATGATGTTTACCAGAAGGCAACAGCAATGTCGCTTCTTAACATAGGTGAACATGCCAACGCATTGTCGCGGGAGTTATGGACGGAGTACAAGGATATTCAGTGGCGAAAGATCGTTGATCTTAGAAATATCGTAGCACACGGATATGGCGAATTAAAAATGGAGCTTGTCTGGAATTTATCTCAAAAAGAGGTTCCGGTGCTAATGGAGTAACTTGAGGACTTGCTGAAAGAAGATTAAACAGAAAACACTATTTAAAATTAACACGATGGAGTATTTTTCAGGACAGCGGATTTAAATTGAGCTGAAACTGCAAATTTATTTTTTATCTTTACTCTCCCGCCTGTGCAGCTGAGCTAACGGACAATGCACAGCATTATAAAGAACTTTGGTAATAACGACGACGACTCTAGTTTAATAAATGAAGTTTTTTTTATAGCTGACCATCTGCAATTATCGGAAATGTTGCGGGAGGTCATTTGTTTTTTTATGTAAGACTTGACACAGGCTAATGATAGAGTCACAGAGGACATAAATGTTTTAGGTGAGGTGGGGAATACGAACCAAGGAACTGCCTTTTAAGAATTCTGGAAATGGTTTAAGTGGATTAAAATGTGTAGGGTTGCGGCAAGTTAGGGAAAGGAAAAGGTGATCAAGATATGAAGCCAGTCAGCTTGAAAGAAATTGTCGATAGACTGGATTTCTTCATGGATGGATGGAAACATTATTTGAACAAAAAGACAGGTGATATCGTCGAAATCCAAATGGAGTATTTAAGCATTGCCGAAGAATCCGAAGATGATGATGATTTTAGTGAATATGAGGACTGGGAGCAGGATGCTATTCGCGAGGCGGTGGACGTGGTGGAAAACTGGGGCGATTATGTTGAACTGCCCGATCGGGAAGAAGTTAATGAATATCGAATTATGGAAAACTTTTGTTATTCTCAAGAAGATGACAAACTGCGAAATAAGCTGTGTTACTCAATTGATGGTAAAGGCGCGTTTCGTCGCTTCAGAGATGTGATCATTAAGCATGGGATAGAAAAAGAATGGGATTCGTACAAATATGAGACACTATGTGAAATTGTCCGCGAATGGTGCGAATTTCGTGAAATTGACTATAAATAAGTTGTTGCGAGGTTACAGGGATAGACAGTTTTTTTATACGCATAGTTGTAAAAGCATGAAAAGGTCGAAACAATATATGTTTTTCCTATGTCTGCTGGAATTAGTCGAAAAGGACAGCAAGAACTATCAATTGGTTCATGATTATAACTTGTGGTTTAGTAATCTTTAAAAATGATCGTTCTGAGTGTCCTACAGGAAGGAGAAAAGCAACGTGAACCAAGCAAAACCGACCAGAGAAGAATGGAACTCATTATACCAAGTAGAATAGTCCTAAAGTGGCTGTATAAATTGAAAGAAACTTGAATTGAGAGAATGATCAGCATTAATAAGATTGCTGCCGAGTATTATATTTGAGGTGTTTCTTATGGAAACAAGGACATATGAAAGAGAAAAGCTTTATAAGGAAGTTTGGGTTGAGCCGATGACAACAGTTGCCAAGCGGTATGGCATATCTGATGTTGCATTGAGAAAACATTGTAAGAAGCTTGAAATACCCACGCCTCCAAATGGCTATTGGGCGAAAGTCCAAGCCGGACAAAAACCAAAGATACCAACTCTTCCGAAGTCAAAAGGGCCAGATAAGATTGTAACAAGAAATTCTTCCATGAATCATTCGAGTAGTCTATCAGGGGTGAAGAAGACAGAGACTCTTTCATTTTTACCGGAGGATCAACGTCAAGCTGTAAAAGATTATTGTGCATCTGTAGCTGTTCCTGCAGACTTAACCTATCTACATGGTTTAGTCAAAGATACAATACAATATTTTCGTTCAAGGAAGGGAACTACAAAACCTACTCTGAACAGGGTCTTGTATCTTGGTGTTTCAGGAGACCAGAGAGACCGTGTACATAGAGTATTAAGTACTCTATTTAAGGCGGTAGAACATTTAGGTTATTCTGTTGATATTAAGGCGCCAAAGGCAGAGCACTATTACAACTATGAGTGACGCGTGCATGATAACGTTACATATATATGTTTGGGGGTCGATGGGGTACCTATTCTAATCAAAGAGTTACAGCAGAGAGTTGAGCATAAGCCTACAAAAGAAGAGCTTGCCGATCAGAAAAGGCATAGTTGGGCGCACATACCACCCTATGACTTAGTTAAGAATGGAAAGTTAGCTTTTGAGATTGATGAATATCATTCAAAGCGCAAACATTGGCGTGACAGCGATAAGAAGAAAATTGAAAACCAAATAGGTGAAATAATAATATGAATAATGGAAGCTATTAATATTGTAAAAGATATACGTGAAGAACGTAAAGCTGATGAAATCCGCAGAGCCGAACAAGAACGTGTACGATGGGAAAACGAAAAAAAGAGAAAAGAGGAATTAGAACAGCTTGAAATACTTGAAAATTTTGCATCTGATTGGAATAGGGCAGAAAAAATAAGAAAGTTTGCTGAGAGCATAGAATTTAAAATTAATGACTTAGAAAGCGAACTAGAAAAGGCGAAGATAAGGAACTGGCTTAAATGGGTACGAGACAAGGCGGACTGGCTAGATCCACTAACTAAGAAGCAGGATAAAATATTAGGTGAAAGCGCGTTGTTATTTGATCTGCTCGGAGATGATTGGATTACTGAAGAATAAAACATCAATGAGGCTTGAAGGTAAAAATCCGTGGTTATCAAAGTTACATCTAAAATAAATAGATCCGGCTTGATAAGTAGCCGGATCTATTTATTTTAGATGTACAGAATAATTATTCTTTATTTATTTTTGGTTTTAAGGATAATCATACCCTTTCTATCGCTTGTAGGCATTATCCAACTTTTGTCTTTTAGGCCTTCGGGGGTATCAATTTTTTTTACAGTAACACCGATGTTATTTAGTCTAGATATTGCCTGATCGCGTTTTAAGGCGGAATTGAACATCTTACATCATCCTTTCATGTTCAACTTCATTATATATTAGACTTAAGTCGTCTTGCAAGCCCTGAATCAGCTCTTTTGTTTGAGTCGACAGAAGCTTTCTCCAATTGGGAAAATCAATGATATTAGGTAAGATTGATAATAAGATGATATAATTTTGGTTATTTAATTGAAAACACCTCGTAATATAAATCCTACCTTTTTTACTACTTAAACCTTCATTACGGAAAATATATTCATTTATTTTAAGGATCCCACTCAAAATCCCGGTTCTTTTCATATTTTTTAATTGATGGTCTATTTCTGGAGTGAAAAAGTTCAGTTCCCAAGTATCATAGTCGCTGTCGTCAGTCAAACTTAAATAGATTTCCACACATAGTTCATACAATGCAATTATATAGCTATCACTTTCTGTAAGAGACGATGGTTCTTTGCTTTCAATTAACGGACGATAAGTTTTTATAAATTCTTCTATAGTATTCAGTATATCCTCTTGTACTTGATGTTCAATTTCATTACTAACCTGAATACTTTCAAAATCCTTTTCGCTCTCAGTTAATATATCTAGCTTTCTTTTTAATTCAAGAATATTATTCATGTCGAAATAAATTCCCTTAGGGATATGGTAATAAGTTTGGATTAGCGCATTGATGTCAATTCCCTCAATCGCATAACCATTGATGTAATTGACTTTCACAAGCGTTTCATCATTAAAAATTTTTTTGCTATAACGATATAACTGTGCAGAGTGAATGACTGGTTTATTAAGGGTAAACCGCTTCAAATGCTTAAGTAATGTTTCCTTTTCTTGATATTGCTGAAGATCATTATACTTATCCATTAAAGATCCAGCTTTTGCTAAAAGTAAATCTTCCTTGTGCTTAATATTTTCCTTTAATTCATTTATTTTCTCATTTAATGGTGTTACAGTTAAGTTCTGTTTTTCTGAATAATATTTCTTAATCCATTTTGATGTATCAGATACGGCTAATACTAGGACTAATAATATTATTAAAGCCCCAACACCGGTAATATTTATTATATTAAATTTAAGCGCATAGATTAGTAAGTTATCTGTTAATGAGTGATTTGAAATATAGTAGTTTATTACCAGACCGATGAGAGGAAGGATAGAATACAATAATAAACGTGTTATTAAATTCTTTTCTTTCAAAGTGAAACCCTCCAAACCAAATCTTTTTTACTTTCGACATGTATTACGGATTACCTGCAACAAAAACAAACACCCATCAAATAATAGAAGGGGACATTCGAATAATGAATTGTCATCTCCGTAAATGAAGGATATATAGGTTAACACTTGAAGCTATAAAAAAGTAGCTATTATCAAAAGTCCAAAGGGCATGCACCCCAAAAAAACAAATGCACCCCCTTTGAAAACAAGGGAGTGCATAATTAATTTGTATTAATTATTGAGTCATTAGACAGTTGAGACGAGGACAATTACCCCGAGAGAAATACGTCTATAAATACAACTACGCAGATGAGACTAACATATGTCTAAAAAAACAGATAACCAAAAAGTAGTTATATTCCGCTCGTAACAGACCAGCTCGATACCTTTTCCGTTCCTTAGTGTGTTCGTATAAGGCGGCATTAGTTAGTTCATTAGCTCTCGGATACTTCCTGCTTTTTCTTTTGATTTTGGGTTTGTCACCGTTTCCGGACAAGTTCATATAATGAAGCATGGACTGGCTTTTCTCAAAAGAGTTTGCGCCGCTATAAGAGACGATTGCCAAGCTGAGATGCGAAAGGAGAAAAATATGTCGATCAATTCAACACACGCTGAAACGGCTATGGTGGTACGGTATCAGACCGGAATGACTGCCGAGGGACTTCCTCTTACCCGCCAGAAAAACCTGGCGAAAGTAAAAGAAAGCGCTGCCACCGAAGAGGTTTACGCAGTCGCCACCGCACTGTTCAGTTTACTGGAATACCCCATCATAGAGATACGCCGCAACAGCAGTTATATTCTCACTGAAGAGTAGCGTTTTAATATTTAAGATAAAAAGGAAGTGATTGTCCATGCCCACTGCAACCCAGAAAGTTGTTCGCCTCGTATTTACCGTCGCCGGCGGAGGCACGTTTACCATGACGCTGCCCTCGCCAAGGGCGGACTTGACGCAGGCGGAGGTTGAACAGGTCATGGATCTCCTTATCGAAAAGAATATTTTTGATCTTTCCGACGGCGACCTCGTCGCCAAAAGGGATGCAAAAATCATAGAAACAGTGACTGAGGATATTTTCGACCCGCCTGTCGCCTAAATTGTTTTGATATCGGCGCAAACACGATAAAAGCCCAGTCCATACCCCGAATTGAATAAGCCAAACCGAAAAATGGCGGCCGGATGAAAACATCTTCAAACCGGCCGCCATTTCTGTGGTCTGCTGTTTCTTCCGGAGTTTCCGCTGGCAAGCTCGCACCTTCTTAAGCTTGGGCACATATTGTGTAGAAAGTAACAGGAAGGATTGACGCGCGGATGACTACTACGACGGAACGCACCCCGCGGATTATCGCGGATGAAATAAACATAATCAACCATCGCACCGGAAGGACTCTGCTGGCTAACGCCATTGAGATCGGAGGGC
>NZ_JUEE01000089.1:0-15916 GCF_000802135.1 Desulfosporosinus sp. BICA1-9 | reverse complement strand
ACCTTTCAAACAGAATGAATCAGAGCATCCACTTAAGAAGAATGTCAAACAACCTTGCATTTGAAACGGGTAACACTAGAATAGTGACCCAACCAGCTAAACATCGAATCATTCTTGTGGAGTGACACGCTATTTTACGGATAAGCCTCAAAAAGAGGGATCCAGGAGGAACGCACATCTATCTCTCTGCCAAAAGTGATTATAGCACGATATTTACTGATTGAGGTCCAACGTGTCAACTAATTCATCTGAACAATAAGGAGTAAGTTATCAAGGAACGTTCGGGTTGGTTTTGAACCATCGACCCTATATCTATCTTACAAGGAGGAATTATTAATGAACACGATGGACAAAGACTATGAAGCACAGAAACTAAGAATATTTGATATGGCTTGGCCGGATGTCAAAGAGATGCTTAGTAAGACCGATGTGGTAGTGGTTCCTGTCGGGAGTACGGAACAGCATGGCCCTCATCTTCCGTGCGGTATTGACAGTTATGCCGGGTATTATGTGGCTATGGAGGCTTCCAAGAAGGCCCAAGTACCAGTAGCTCCTTTGATGCCGTATGGCTACAGTCCTTTCCATATGCGGCCGAATGAGCCCGGAACTCTTACTTTAAGCGCATCAACGTTTTACCATGTGATGTATGATATCGGACGCAGCCTAATCTATCATGGATTTAAGAAGATAGTATTTGTTACTGGACACACTGCTAACATGCCTACACTGGATTATGTTATCCGTGCGCTGCGCTATGAAACTGGAGCATTGGCTGTTGCTTATGCCGGGGACACGGAAATGTTTGCGGATCGTTGCCAGGATCTGATCGACGGACCCGACGAATTACCTGGTTGGCATTGTGGGGAGGTAGAAACTTCTGGTGCTATGCTGTTTTGTCCAGAATTAGTGCGCACTGAGCGCATGGTTAAAGGGCTTCCTTTTTCACCAGATTGGTTGCCTGAGGGGTGTGAGAAAGACAGTGGTTCCGGGTTTAATATGAAGTACAAAGGATACCCGATTCATGTCGCTTTTGATCAATGGGAGTACTCAGAGGCTGGAGTTATGGGCAATCCTTTTTTGGCTAGCGCAGAAAAAGGAGAAAAAATATATTCACGAATGATTGATTTGTTTGCGGAATTTTTAATTAAGCTTAAGGATACCGAAGTAACCATTACAAAACGGGATTTCCCCGAAAGGTGGTAAAGCAGTGAGTAAATCCTTACAACGTTTTTTAGCAGAAAGGGTACGTCTGGAAGGTGTCTCCGAACGGGCTAAAATGATGGAGATTGCTGCCAATTACAAAGACACAGTTAACTTGGGACGGGGGGACCCGGATCTGGAAACTCCTCAGTATATTATTAAAGCTGCCCAGGATGCTCTTGTGAACGGTGCTACACACTATTCCCCTTGGGCTGGTATTTTGCCATTGCGGAAAGCTATCGCTAAATATCTAGCCGATTTCGATAAAGTAGCTTATGATCCGGCCCAGGAAATTATGGTTACGACGGGTGCCCAAGAGGCCATTGTCACCACAATTCTTACTTTAGTGAATCCCGGAGATGAGATCCTGGTTCCAGAACCGCGGTACACTCCTTATGATTTTTCCATCGCCCTGGCAGGCGGTCGATTGGCTCCGGTCCCTACATTTGCAGAGGACAATTGGTCAGTTACGGTAAGAGAATTGGAGAAAATAGTTACACCAAGAAGTAAGATCCTGCTTTTAATCAATCCGAATAATCCTACAGGTACTTTAATGGGGATAGAAGAACTGACTGAAATTGCCGACTTTGCTATAAAGCATGATTTAATTGTTATTTCCGATGAATTGTATTCCGGATTATTATTTGAACGGGTACCATGGACCAGTATTGCCGCCTTGCCGGGGATGAAGGAAAGAACAATTGTGATCAATGGTTTTTCCAAAACATACTCTATGACAGGCTGGCGTTTAGGTTATTTAGCAGGTCCAGCCGAGCTTGTACAGCCTATGCTGGAAGTGCACTACAGTTTAACAATTTGCGCGCCAGCGGTTAGCCAAGCAGCTGGTTTGGCGGCTCTTAACGATAATCAAGGAGCGGTAGCGGAGACGGTTAAGATCTATGAAGAACGACGCAATTTAGCTATGCAGCGTCTGGATGAAATCGGAATACCGTATGTGAAGCCTATGGGCACTTTTTATATTTTCCCTCAAATCTCAAAGTACGGTTTAAGTAGTTTTGATTTTAGCGTACGTCTTTTGGATCAGGCTAATGTGATGGTATTTCCCGGAACAGCCTTTGGACCGGCAGGAGAGGGTTTTGTCCGCATTTCCTTATTGAGGCCATATATAGAAGTGGAAGAGGGCTTCAACCGGATGGCAAGGGTTTTGGGTAAGTGGTAGAAGATATTAAATTATTTTAAGAGGGAGGTAAGGCTTAATCAATATTTAAGAAGGAGTGAAAAAGAGTAAAAAGTAAAAAAATTCGTTGCCAACATAGCTAGCTTTTCATATTGGAATTCCTAATTAGAATAATTAAGGAGGTCTTTTAAAAATGAAAATTGGCAAAGGTATTCGTCTATTTGCTATTGGTGCATTAATTACATCAGTTACCCTGTTTACAACTGCTTGTGGAACTACTGATACTGCCAAGCCGCAGGACAAAGGTACCCAGAAAGCAGCAAGTGATTATCCCAATCGGGCTGTAACTTTGATCGTGGCTTATGGACCTGGTGGAACCGACACAACAGCAAGGTTATTAGCTGCTGGATTAGAAAAACAACTGGGACAACCTGTGACAGTGCAAAACGTGACTGGCGGCGGTGGCTGGACTGGCTGGGGTCAACTGGCTAATGCTAAACCGGATGGATATACTATCGGCTATATAAATGTACCAAACATGTTTTCTGGTTATCTCGATCCCAAACTGAAAAGGACAGAGAATTTGGAAAGCTTTATTCCGATTATGAACCATGTTACAGACGCCGGAGTTTGGATTGTCAATGCGGATAGTCAGTTTAAGACCTTGCAAGATCTGCTGGATTATGCAAAAGCAAATCCTAGCAAAGTAACGATTGCCTGTCATGGGGTTGGTGGCGATGACGATCTCGGACGCATGCAGGTTGAAAAAGCTACAGGTGCTAAATTTAGTGTAATTCAAAATACCGGAACAGCAGACAGCTTAACCCAACTCCTTGGCAAGCATGTTGATGTTGTTGGAGCTAATGTCAGTGAAGTACTCAGCCTGCAAAAAGAAGGGAAAATTCGGGTTTTAGGAATCTTAAACGATAAGGAATCTGAATTCCTTCCTGGCGTTAAAACCTTTAAGGAACAAGGCATTGATGCTATTGCTTTCGCCGGACGTGGTATTGCAGCCCCAGCAGGAACACCAGCGGATGAGATTGCTAAAATCACCGATACACTGAAAAAGACTATAAATGACCCGGCACATCAGGCAAAAGCAAAAGAAATGGGCCTGGCTTTGGATGTCAAGACTGGTGCCGATTATGCAAAATTCCTAAAAACCAATGAACAACTCGTTAAGAATCTCATGGGATGGTAATACCCAAGGGAATCTAAGAATTATTCAACTGATAAATATCTGATTTAAGATTTATCAAGACTAAAGGGTATCCTCGAATCCTGAAATCCTCAAAAGGATTTTAGGATTCGGACTAACCCATTAAATTGTTGAATAGGATGATAAGCTATGAGTCAACGTACCGTGGATCGAATAATTGTACTTTTTTTGCTTGTAATGAGTATTAGCCTTTATGTGATCGCAGAAGGTTTCCCAAGTGGTGCAGATACATTTCCTAAAGTGATGTTAAGTTTCATTTTTATCTTTAGTCTCATTTTACTGTGGACTACTTTTCGTTCTAAGAAAATTGAAACTTCTAATGAAGTAAAAATCGATTTTAGAAAAGCTGGTCGACCCTATCTGACTTTAATCTTTTGTGTTATCTACGTATTTGGAGTTCAATACCTTGGTTTTTTTGTTTCGACAGCTATTTTTGGGGCACTATTTATGATGTATTTAGGAGTTAAAAATTACTTAACGATTTTAATATCCCTTGCCAGTCTCTTAAGTGTAGTCTATTTGCTTTTTGTATTACAATTACGTGTGCCTCTTCCAAAGGGGATTTTGTTTTAATGGGGTGTAAATATGGATGTTTCTATCTCCACGATTCTTACTAATGTGTTTACATTCAATAGTATGATTGCCATATTTATAGGAATTATCGGCGGTATTGTGATTGGTTCTTTGCCTGGTCTGACAGCCAATATGGGTGTGGCATTACTGGTGCCGGTGACATTTGGTATGGAGACATCTGCAGGTCTGCTTATGCTGGTAGCACTATATACGTCGGCTATCTATGGCGGTTCCATATCGGCGATATTGCTTCACACTCCAGGGACTTCGGCTTCAGCTGCAACAGCTATTGACGGGTACGAATTGACGAAACAAGGTAAAGCTGGGTCGGCCTTGCGAATATCAACCTATAGTTCAGTGTTTGGTGGGGTTGTCAGTGGTATTGCACTCCTTGCGCTCACGCCCCCTTTGTCTAAAGTTTCATTATTATTTGGACCGTCAGATTACTTTCTCTTGGCTGTTTTCGGTTTGACAATGATTGCTGGAGTAGCCTCAGATTCTTTACTGAAGGGACTAATTTCAGGGTTTCTAGGCTTACTTTTAGCGACCTTCGGTACGGATTTAAGTTCGGGATTTCCGCGCTTTACATTTGGAATTACCGGTTTAATATCCGGGGTTTCTTTTGTTCCGGCGATGATTGGTCTGTTTTCGCTCTCTCAGGTGATGATAATGGTAGAGACAGCAAAGGAACAAGGGAAGTTCGAAACGCGCAAAGTGTTAGATTGGCGTTGGGTACCGACACTGTCAGAAGTAAAGAAAGTTTGGATAGCTGTTATTCGTTCGTCGGGAATTGGAGTCTTAATAGGAATTTTGCCCGGTGCCGGCGGGGATATCGCTTCGTGGGTCAGCTATAATGAAGCAAAACGTTTTTCCAAGAATAAAAAAGAATTTGGTAAAGGTTCTATCGAAGGGGTAGCGGCAAGTGAGTCAGCCAACAATGCTGTTACTGGAGGTTCCCTGATTCCACTATTGACTTTGGGTATTCCTGGAAGCGGAACTGCGGCGGTATTGTTGGGAGCCTTAATGATTAAAGGATTGATGCCTGGTCGGGAGTTGTTCACAAAATATGCAGATGTAACCTATACGGTTATGGTAGGTTTTCTCGTTGCTAATATATTAATGGGTGTTTTTGGGATGATTATTGCCCGATATGCTACAAATATTACTAGGATCCCCAATAGAGTTTTAGCACCGATTGTTACTGCCCTTTGTGTACTAGGTTCATTTTCTATGGGCAACAGCATGTTTGATGTTTGGGTGATGATAGTATTTGGGTTAATAGGATATATCATGCGTAAGTACCAATTTCATCCGGCGCCTGTTGTGTTGGGACTAATTCTGGGACCGATGGCTGAAAAAGGCTTTGGACAATCAGTCGTTTTAGCGCATGGCAATTTAGCTGGTTATTATTTCAGTCGTCCGATTAGCGTTATTCTCATTATTCTAATTGCCGGAGCAATTTTCTCTCCGTTTATTGCCAAGCTGTTCCGACGCAATCGAGTAACTGAAACGTAATAATAGAACACAAGGGGAAGTGAATAAAGTGTCAGAAAGTATAGTTGGTTCAACCCTAACCGAAAAAATTTTAGCCCTGTCGACTGACAGAGATAAAGTCAGGGCAGGAGATTTTATTGATAGCAAAGTTGACTTAGTAATGACTCATGATCATCAAGGACCAATGACATTGCTGGAGTTCTCTAAATTACCGGTTAAAAAAGTTTGGGACCACAGCCGCGTAGTGATGGTAATAGACCACCGTACTCCGTCACAGACTGAGAAAGCAGCCGAGAATCATCATTTGATGCGCCTTTTTGCAAAAGAACAAGGCATTCAAAATTTCTATGATACAGGCGAGGGTGTTTGTCACGATTTGATTGCGGAAAGAGGACATGTTGTACCCGGAATGGTGTTTGTGGCTACCGATTCTCATACTGTCACCGCAGGCGCTTTAGGAGCTTTTGCGACAGGGATTGGTTCCAGTGAAATGGCCTCGGTCTTGGCGACCGGACGTCTGTGGTTTATGGTGCCGGAAACAGTTCGGATTGAAATGAAAGGGTCTTTAACCACGGGCGTTTATGGTAAAGATATTGCCTTACATTTATTGCGCATGGTAGGGACGAGCGGTTTTGATTATAAAGCAGTTGAATTTTTAGGGCCCGCAACTGGCGAAATATCGATGGACAGCCGTATGTCACTATGTAATATGTGCTTGGAAGCGGGAGCTAAAAACGCGGTCTTTGAGCCGGATGAAATTACTAAGGATTATTTGAATCAAAAAGGTATTCAAAACTATCCTATTTTGAAAAGTGACAAGGACGCTAAATATTTGAAACAGATAGATATTGATTTATCTGATCTGGAACCTTTGGTAGCTGAACCCTATTCTCCTGACAAAGTAAAGACGGCTGTGGAAATAGAGAAGGAATGTGTGACTATTAACCAAGCAATCATTGGAACTTGTACCAATGGGCGATACGAGGATATAGAAGCAGCCGCCCGTATTCTGAAAGGCAAGAAAGTCGCACCTGGAGTACGTCTACTTATAGTACCTTCTACACGTCCACTCTGGCTGCGTGCTTCCCAAGAGGGCTTACTGGATATTTTCATGCAGGCAGGTGCGATAGTCAGTTATCCTTGTTGTGGACCTTGCGGCGCCTACGGTATGGGGGCGATGGCCAATGATGAGACTTGTATTACTACCGGAAGCCGAAATTTTGTGGCTAGGCTGGGTGCACCGAAAGCAAAAATATATCTTGGTAATGCTGCAACCGTGGCTGCCTCTGCTGTAGCAGGGCACATAGTCGACCCACGATCTTATCTAAAGGAGGACTAAAAATGGGAACCAATTATTCCGGAAGAGTATGGTTATTATCAGATGGAGTTGATACAGGACAATTGATACCTGGTCAGTATTTGCCAATAACTGATCCATATGAACTTGCACACCACGCGCTTGAGGCAGTGCGACCTGAATTTACTGCCGGTGTGCAGCAGGGAGATATTATTGTTGCCGGGAAAAACTTTGGCTGTGGTTCAAGTCGTGAACATGCTGCCAAGGCTCTAAAGTTTGCCGGTATTTCAGTCGTCTTAGCAGAATCATTCGCGCGTATCTTCTTTCGGAATGCTTTTAATATCGGGATGGCTGCGATACCATTGCCTGGAATTACAAAAATTGTTTCTGAAGGGGACAGGCTTGAGGTTTCTTTGGCAGAAGGCAAAGTAAAAAATCTTACAACTGGGGTTGAAATTAGCTTTGCCCAATTACCTCCGGTAATGGTTAGGATCCTAGAAAGCGGTGGAATCATTCCCTATACATCTGACAAATTGAAGGCCGGTTGTGGTGATTCCGTTGGATAATATTATAAATACAGATGTAATCGTAGTGGGCGGGGGGCTTGGAGGATTAAACGCTGCCCGTACGGCGGCGGAAAAAGGGTCGCGTGTAGTATTAATAGATAAAGCGCGCATTGGTACCAGTGGCCCTACTGCGTTTGCTGCCGGTGATATTCTCTGCTGGTTTCCTGAAGAAGATGCACTAGACGATTGGGTAAATGATTATATAAATGCCGGTGAAGGTCTAAATTATGAGGAGCGGATTAGGAGCTTTTTAGAGGGTCAATATAGATTAGTCGAAGAATTGCATAAGTCCGGTTTCCCTTTTGCGATGGATTCCGCTGGATCATTTATACGTCGCTCAGGCCGGGGGCCGATGACTAAATGTGTTTTGGCCCCAATGTTGCAATTTCAAGAGGAAAATCGCAGACGGTGCTTGGATTTAGGAGTTCGTTTTTTGGAACGTGTCAGTATTGAACAAATCGTTATGTCAGACGGCTGCCCGGCTGGAGTAGTTGGTTTTAACGTTTTGACCGGTGAAACAGTAAAAGTGAGTGCCCCGTCGATAGTGCTTGCTTCGGGAGGGTGTAGCTACAGAGGCCCCTTCTTTGGACAAGATGTGGTGGCGGGAGAAGGTTTGCGTCTAGCTCTGCAGGCAAAAGCCCTGCTTGCTTATATGGAATACGGAAACCATTATAATGTCAGTTTGGCTGCTTTTGATTCCTATGGACAGTCTAAGTTCATGGCTCATGGAGGACGGTATGTTAATGAACAAGGTGAGGCTTTTTTGGATAGGAATGGTAGTAGTCCACTAGGCAATAAAATAAATGGCAATGCTGCTGTCAAAGCAATGGCAGAAGAAGTTCAGGCTGGTCATGGTCCAATATATATGGATTTAACGCAGTTTAAGGATTGGGATTTAGTGACTAATTTAATGCCAAACCTAATGTTGGCCCTGCAAAAAAGTCAGGTTGATTTATCGAACCATAGGCAATTGGTGATACCGGCATTTACCGGTACTTCAAACGCTTCGGCAGCTGGTATTTTTATTGACAATAATGCCTGTAGTACAGTTCCAGGCTTGTTTGCCGCCGGAGACTGTGCAGCTAAAGGATTGATAGTGGGTGCCTGTGTTGGGATAACTGGAATCAGTTTGGCTTGGGCTAATTATACGGGTAGCTTAGCCGGTCAAAATGCGGCGGCTTATGCTTTGGAGGTTAACTCAATAACAGCGGAGGAAGAACTTTGGCAGATTGCTGAAACAAATATGTTACAACCACTGAAGAGAAAGTCTGGAGCAAGGGAACTTCTGAATGAATTAACAGGCTTGATAAGCAGATTGGATGTCAGTCTGATCAAGAGTGAAAACAGACTGAAAGAAGCGTTAACCAAGGTTCGGCAAATCTCCGCGATGTTAGATAATGAGATTGGTGCGGACGGTAGTCATGATCTAATGTTATGGCATGAAGCAAGAAGTTCCGCCCAGGTGGCCGAAGCATCATTAATATCCGCTTTAGCACGCAGAGAGACTCGTGGCGCACATTACCGTGAGGACTATTCCACCAAGGATCCCGGCATGGAATTTCCTCTAGGAATTATGAGTGATGAAAAGCATCTTACAGTCCAGTGGATTAAAAAAGGGGCTGACTAAAGTGACAATCAAGCAAATTGATAGAAACTTATGTATTGAGTGCTTGCAATGTGTAGAAATCTGCCCCATGAATGTCCTTTTTGCAACGGAAAATTCAGGTGTTGAAATTCGTTATGAACTAGATTGTCAAAGCTGTTATCTATGTGAACTAGCTTGCCCGAGTGGCGCGATCGTGGTTCTGCCTTGGCGAGCCTTCGAGCTGCCGGATTATTATGGTATTGGGGGAGTTGATAAATTTGAAGACCCAAAATAATTGGCTCCATGATTTATCACAGCCGATAGCAAGTGGGTATGGAGAATTACCGGGCCATCCATCCACAATACTGGAGTCTTTTCAGTTTCATGAAACCCATGGACGAAATAATGCTTCCCTAACTATGAGTATTCATGTGGGTACCCATGTTGATGCACCCTATCATTTTTATACTGACGGAAAAACTATCGATAGAGTAGCACCAGAAATATTTTGTGGTCAGGCGGTTATAGTGGATTTGGTAGATAAAGTGAAGAACGATTATGCCATAACCGTTGTAGATGTGAAAGATAGTTTGGTTAATATAGGAGTAACCAATTTAGAAGGTTGGAGACTGATCCTTCATACAGGATGGAGCAAGCATTATAACACTAGTCGTTATTATAGTCACAACCCCCATATTTCCATGGAACTTGCTCATTGGTTGGTAGATTCTAAGGTTCCAATGATAGGTTTGGATTTTCCTCCCGATGGGATCGGGGATGAATTAGTTGTGCCGGCGCCCGCACCTGTGCATCAGATCCTTTTAAAGGGAGAAGTATGTATTTTAGAGAACTTGACCGCTCTAGATGAGCTGCCGGAAAGAAAGGTAGAATTAATATGTTTACCTATCAAATTAGTAGGAGCGAGTGGTGGGCCGGCCCGAGCATTGGCCAGAGCTAGGAGAGGGTAGATATGGCATTAAAAATTGCGGCCATCCAGATGAGAGGCGTAATTACCTTAAATGATACTCTCCGGCGGATGGAACAACTAGTTCAAAGTGCAGCAGAGCAAGAAGTACAAATTGCCTGTTTCCCCGAACTGGCTTTGAGTGGTTATTTTCCTAGAAGTAAACCGGATACAGGCTATCGGAAATACTTTTTGGAAGATAACGATGAATTTTTACAGAGTATCAGCGCAATGGCTTTGAGCTATAAAATGGCTTTGATCATTCCCTATGCGGAAAGAGAGGAAAGTAATTATTATAATACGGCGCTGGTAGTTGATAAGGATGGAAAAATGATTGGCAAATATAGAAAAATGCATTTGCCGTTAGACCAGCCGGACGTTATGGGGAGAGTGCGCAATTATGAAAGAAGGTACTTTTCTCTAGGAAATTTGGGTTTCCCGGTTTTTGAAACAGAAGGGTTGAAATTTGGCATTCAGATTTGTTTTGATCGCCATTTTCCGGAGGGTTTTCGTTGTTTGGCACTGGCTGGAGCCCAGGTGGTATTTCTACCAACAAACTCGCCTTCTTATGGTCGCAGAGATCGATTGCAACAGTGGCGACAATTATTAGCAGTCAGAGCATATGAAAACGGAATTTATCTAATTGCTGCAGCAAAGGCTGGAGTGGAGGAGAATATTTCCTATCTAGGCGGTAGTGCAGTGATATCTCCAAGAGGGGAGATTTTGGCAGAGGCTCAGGGCGAGGACGATGAATTAGTAGTGGCTTCAATCGACCTGACAAAACTAGATGAGGCCCGGACCGATTTACCTTATCATTTAGCTCGGCGTCCTGGAATGTATAATATATTATTGGAACGTACTTTAAAAAAACGGGTATAAGGCTATATTAGGAGGAGAATGAAAATGAAAGAATTTGATATTGAAAAAGGACCATGGAGAACTGAGCATGCTTGGGTGAGTTCATATAACTTTATGAATGGTGAGGATAAACTGCCACATGTCTCAATTCATGATACTACTTTGCGCGACGGTGAACAGGCTCCTGGGGTTATGTTTGATGCAGATACCAAGTTTAAACTTGCTCAAAAACTCGATGCTTGTGGAATTGAGTACATTGAAGCAGGTTTCCCCGCCGTCGGTCCTGCAGAAAAAGAAAGTGTTAAGAGAATAGCCAATGCCGGTTTAAAGGCTAAAATTACGTGTTTGGCGCGGGCTAATAAGGAGGATATCCTCACCGCCAAAGAATGTGGTGTCTGGGGCCCAATCGTGGAAATACCAGCTGGTCATCCCAGAATTAAGTATCAATTTGGCTGGGAAGAAGATACTGTCATCGAAAAAGCCTATGCTGCTGTTTCCCAATCAAGGGACTACGGACAAAATCCATCTTTGTTTCTAATGGATGTGTTCAGAGCAACGCCCAGTTTTATTGAAAAAATTATTCGTAAGGCAGTTAATGAAGCTGGAGCTGCGCGGTTGACGCTTGTTGATACAACCGGGGTTGCTACACCTCAAGCTATCAATGCAATTTTTAAATTCGCCAGAGAAATTACCAATACTCCACTCGAAATTCACTGTCATAATGATTTTGGCTTAGCAATTGCTAATAGCCTTGAAGGCGTTCGGATGGGCGCTACCAGTATTAGCTCTTCTTTTATCGGTTTAGGGCAAAGGGCGGGTAACACGGCGACCGAAGAGATTATAATGGCCTTAGAATTGCTTTATGGGATCAAAACAGGAGTCGATTTAACGAAGCTTCAAGCACTGGCTAGTAAAGTCAGCGAATTATCAGGTTATTCCCTGTCTCCCCATAAGCCGATCGTGGGAAGTGGGAATTTTACATGGGAGGCCGGCATCCCTGTAGCAGCCCTCTCGAAAATGCCGGTTACAGTGGAACCTTTTGAGCCTGAATTGTTAGGCAGAAAACATGATATCGTAGTTGGGAAGAAGAGCGGTAAAGCAAATATCATTTGGCGTTTAAAAGAATTAAACTTAGAAGTACCGTCTGATGAGAAATTAAGTCAGTTATTAGATGATATTAAAGGATTATCGGTCCAATTAGGACGGGCCATCAATAACGAGGAGTTTATAGATATAGTAAAAAAGTAAAATTAGCCAAAAAGCCGATTTCAAAGATATGTGAGCTGAATTTGGAAAGGAGGAGATTTTTGATGAAAAGTTTTTTTGTTCACAATGAATCTGTAAAAATACATGTACTGGAGAATGGAATATTTTCTAGTAAAACGCCATCACTACTTGTAATCGGCGGACTTTGGGAGCCAGCAGAGCGGGCTATTCCAATACTTTCCGAGCTTTCTAGTCATGTTGTTGCCTTGAGTTTTCGTGGTCGTGGTTTAAGTTCAACTCCTGCAACAGGCTACGATCTTGACGATCACCTCTCTGATATTGATGCAGTTGTTAAGCATTGCCAGCTTCAAAACTATTGTGTTCTAGGATTTTCACGGGGTGCATCCTATGCACTTGGATGGAGTTTTAAGAATCAACAGAACATGCGTGGACTTATCCTCGTCGACCAACCCCCAATACATAGTAAACCAGGTCTTGGATATGTAGATTTTTGGTCCAACCTTGTATATTTGGGAGTGCCACTACTCAATTTCATGCGTCGTAGAGCACTAGAAGGACTTGAGAGAGATGCAATCGAAGTTGATTTTTCTTCCCGATTGTCACAATTGCAGATCCCCGTTACTTTTTTTGTTGGTAGAAATAAAGAATCTAAGATACCATCGGATATCTCAGATGAAACTTTACAATTGTACACACAAGCGATCCCCTCTTGTGAGGTTGTAAAGTTTCTGAAGTCTGGGCATATGATTCCAGATGAAGAACAACAAAAGTATATCCTAGAAATTGCTTCGTTTATCAAGAAAAGAGAATGTAAGTAATTCTTATCATAAGTCACTGTTGCCATGCATTATTCACAACATTCTTATTTAATGCATTAATAAAGTTCGAGGGGAACGTTTAAGGGACTCCCCTCCATGGTCGTCTCTGAATTGCGGGGCATAGTCCGTCGCCTAACAGACACTTTCTTATAAGTAGCGCTATGTAGGCAGTCTTTCTTGGAGTAGATTTTATTTTATGGATAAGTGAGGTTTACCGATGTTCATACTGGTTATGAATCATGGAACAATTTCAAAAACAGTACCTTGGTTAAAATCAGTCACTTTCATAGAGCCATAAACCCCTAAATATAGTCTGGTTTGATCCAGATTCGTTCCCAAACTAACATAAAAGGCTGATTGAGACCCAAAATTATAATCGGTTTCAATAACATTAAAATCATTTAGTTTACAATCTGTTCTTACCCTGGTATAAGCTAAAACCCCTCTAACGGTCGGTAGAGATTTATCATTCCGAGCTAGATCGGTAAACACAACACTTCCCGTTAAATCGGGGATTTCATTCCCCATATATGGCTGGACTCCAGTAAGTGCAGTTCCTCCAAACTTATCGGGGCGGGGATCTTTATGAAAATAACTAATTAGAGGCTGAAGACGCTGCACTGAAGTTTTTACTGCTTCATTGTAATAAGCAATTGTTTTTTCATTTATAGTCGGATTTGCAGAGCAGTCTCTTATTATCGAAGCAGGAAAAGCACCTTCCCACCCTCGCCAGCCAAAGTTAATAAATCCTTCTTGGTCAGGTTCAGATTTCATTACATAAGCATGAATAAGCTCAGTAACCGGTATTGCTTTATAATGAACAAATGAAAAAATCGACTCTACCAGATCCTGTCCGACATTTCCCACATATTTGATATACTGATTATAGAACCATTGAAATGAAATGCCTGATATATTGCGAACCCCTTTGGCAATTACCGTAAGCGTTTCCTGAATAGATGTGGGAAGTTCATTAAAACGTGTAACTACGGGTGGATTATTAATAAATGTATTCTTAACTACATCAATTTCAATTATTTTACCGGCGATTTCCATATCATCCTGGCTTAAATTAAATGGATCATACCCTGATCCACCATCTCCGGTTGTTAAAACAAGTTTTCCAGTTTCAGGTGAAACGTTTAAGCTATTGACACCATTATGATTAAAAAATGGTCTTCTTAAATTAAGTAATGTCCGCCGTTTTTGAAGTTGACCATTCGATTGTAAAATCCATTCTTCAACTGTATCAATATGATCATATTGAATTTCTCTATTTATCCACTTTAGGTTTAAGGTTTTGGGGACACATGGGTTAGGCTTAAAGGATTCAGGAAGAGCACCTGGACCTTGTGTTCCAGCCACTGAATAATGAAGATAAAACAGGCCGTTATAATAAAATTCGGGATGAAACGCTAGACCTATCAATCCCCGTTCATCATATCCACGACCAGAAGCACCTAGTTTTATGATTTGCGGGCGAATATCTAAAAAAGTCCCTATAACTCCATTTCCAATGTAAAAGATCTCTCCTGTCTGAGTTGCAATAAATAATCTTTCGATTGAATCACCCGGAAGTATAGTTGTTTTTAAAACAGTGGGTAAATTTATCTTACTAAGAATGGGCCGTAAACTAACTTTTATCAAGTAACTTTATTCTCCTTCTTATTGTTATCTTTTATAAGAATATGACTATAACTGTTCTATTAGTACCAAATTAAGGGCTGGGAATCTTTCCGCACCAGCGCTAGGGGCCTACCTTTTTTGTTTAGAATGTTGGATAAATTATCACAATTTGGGGAGCCCCCCCGGGATGGGGCATATTCGATGTTGAAATTAACATACCCAATGAGGATTCAAAGGTATTGGCTAGTTACTCAAAACGGTGTGAGGCATGTCACACCTTATCCATTCACTAAGTAGTATAATGGTTAAGGGTGTGTTTTATGAAGATTGGAATTTTAGTTCGAGAAGAAACTATGCAGATTTGCACGGGAAAAGGCTGCCTTAACGCTTTTTTTCAAAGAAAGGATTCCTTTACCAGATATACTGAGGAAATAGAATTACTAACGTTTACTCACACTGGCGGTGATTTAAATCGTAAGATTAAAAACATGATTCAAGCCGGGATAGAATATGTACACCTTTCTTCCTGCCTGAGAGCAAGGTCACCAGACTATGCCTCATTAGTTGAACGACTATCTGAGCATTTTACTGTTGTGGGATACACACACGGTCCAGAGGAAAGGACACGGTAGAAGTAATAATTATTGTAAAAGGACTTCTTGCTGACAGGATAGTGTAGAGCTCTATCAGTATTGAAATTTCCATATGTAGTAAAACCATAGATTAGCTTGGCTTTAAGCATTAATGTGTTATACTTCGAAAGTAGATCACTCACATGGGGGCGTTCTAGACTCGCTCGAAGAAGCGGTGGCATGAGTTGCGCGTCGAGATTCCACCTGGTCTCGTTAATCGGTGGACCTTCTTAATTGCAAACGATAATTACGCTCTAGCTGCTTAAGTGCCGCTAGCATTCTGCCTTCTGCACCTACGGTGAAGGGCCAGGGTGTCAAAAAAGTAGGTTACTCTAATCTTTAGTAGAATTAATTATAGGAGGACATGTTATGAAAATTTCAAAGAAAGATGCGTTGTTTTGGTTTGAATTCTTTTCAATATTGCCAGAGGATGAGGATGTTATGACAAAACAACAAGAAATCATTTACGCTACCTTTGCACAAATTGAGGCTGCGATCGATCATAGAAATGATATGTTAATGTCGGAAATCAGAGGCTTGAAAACTTTGGAGAATAGAACTTTTTTTGTGGGAAATGAAAGCAAATTCCCCAAAGGATGTCGTTCTTGTCTGTTGGGAACCGGTTTGAGTTCAATCAGGAAAACGAACAAATGTAACTTAGAGTGTAAGTTCTGCTATCATTATGGAGAACTGGATGATATTGTTCCGGTTGGCGAAGG